>JACQZE010000009.1 GCA_016207885.1 Nitrospirota bacterium
GCGGCCTCATATCTCGAATCAGCCGGCACGATAGTGAACTATCTCGGAAAGGTGAAAAAAGTCATAAAAGCAGTATCTCCGTCAGGAGAGGCGATGCAGCACAAGGACATTTTTGCCGCGCTTGCTAAAGCGATGAAGTCAAAGCTCCCGGCGGCAAAGGCTGACGTGAAGAAGGCGCTCAAGGCAAAGAAGAAAGTTAAGGTGAACCCGTTTGAAAAGGTAAAAGGGCTTGACGTAAATCCAATTGACCTTAACGACAGAATTAACAGGTCTGTTATAAACAGCTCAAGGCTCCTGTGGCTTAAGGAGACAGAGAAAGCACTTGCTTCGAAATAAGTTTTAGTTGTCATTCCGGTTTATCCGGAATCGAATTTTAAACGGCATCCTGCCTAAAAACAGGATGCCGTTTTTTTATATCATTTTCATCTTATTCTTTTCCCCTCTAATAAGAGGGGATAGGGGTGTGTTATTTTCAATCTCTTTTTATAAACGCCCCCAGGCTCCGCCTCTCCCCCTCTTAAGATAAGAGGGGGTAAAGGGGAGTTATGATAGAGGAAATTATTCCTGTATTAATTAATAAACTTGATACAGAAGGCACTAAGGTTATGGCTGAGGCGTACTTGAATTGCGGCCATGACAAACTTAATGCAGCAGCAAGAGAATGGGCGGCAAATCATAGATACACAATTCAAACCGGCCAAGGCGCTGCTCCAATAGGCTGGGGGCGCATGTAAGGAACAGTGCCTATAATTAAGGACTGGAAAGACTTACCTATAAACAATCCCCACCATGGTACAGCTAAAATACTTCGGCGACAGCAGGGACTACTTCAAGTATAACCTGATAACTGCAATCTTAACATGCATGCACATGAAGAGCTATGTATTCGTGCCTATGCTGACGAACCACCAATAATCAAAATTCAACCTTTAATTGAAGATAGAATTGAAAACGGCGAGGATATCCCGCAATTTGAATCCGTGAGCTTGACCTTGATGGAAGTCGCTGTATGACCGAGAAGTTGCCGAGAATAAAATCAGCACGGAATCAGGGGCAGGTCTTTCATTTTGCTGTTCTTCCTATCAAAACAAAAAAACAGCTTTACCATATTTCTTGCATTCGGTATGTTAAATAGTAATACCGAGAGGTGAATATATGAGTAAAGTAAAAATTGCGATAACTCTGGAACACGACTCTATCAAGCGCTTTACGAAATTCTTATTCTCACATTCATCGGAAGAAACAAAGATCAATATTTATTGGATTTAATTTTCTTCTGCACAAAAGATTTACTTCCTCTCCAGCCGTTTCTTTGTCCATTCTATAAGCCCGCCCGCGGATATAAGCTCCTGCATAAAGGGAGGGATTGGTTTCGCGGCATACTCTTCTCTTTTGGTGATGTTCTTTATCACGCCGCTGTCCGCGTCAACCTCTATGACATCGCCTTCGGATATCTTTTCAGACGCCGCGTCAGACTCAAATATCGGAAGCCCGATGTTAAAGGCATTTCTGTAAAATATCCTCGCGAAGCTCTTTGCCACTACTCCCTGAATGCCCGCTGCCTTTATGGCTATTGGCGCGTGTTCACGCGATGAGCCGCAGCCGAAGTTCGCGTCAGCGATTATCAGGTCGCCTTTTTTAACCTTTGACGGAAAATCCTTATCAGCGTCTTCCATTACATGCTTTGCGAGTTCATTAGGGTCAGATGTATTAAGATATCTCGCGGGTATGATCGCGTCTGTATCAATATCCCTGCCGAACTTCCATACTCTTCCTTTAAGAATCATAATACCTCCTCAGGCACGGCTATCCTGCCAAGCACTGCGGACGCTGCGGCAACGGCCGGGTTTGAGAGATAGACCTCACTGCCGGGGTCGCCCATCCTGCCGACAAAGTTCCTGTTCGTGGTTGCAAGCGCCTTCTCGCCTTTTGCGAGAATCCCCATGTGCCCGCCGAGGCAGGGCCCGCATGTCGGGGTTGAAAAGACCGCCTCTGCGTTTACAAATATCTCAGCCAATCCCTCTTTAACAGCCTGCAGGTATATCTGCTGTGTAGCAGGTATGACTATCATTCTCGTGTTAGGATTGACCTTCTTACCCTTGATTATCTCAGCCGCTTCTCTTAAGTCTTCGATCCTGCCGTTCGTGCATGAACCTACAACCACCTGATCAATGGTGATATACGAAAGCTCTGCCGCAGGTTTTGTATTTGAAGGAAGATGCTGGCACGATACCGTCAGCGGTATCTTTGAGCAGTCATACTCCCTCACATCAACATACTTTGCATCGGCATCTGATGTATAGAATTTATAATTTCTCCTGGCCCTGCCATTAACATACTCTTCAGTTATCTTATCCGGGACTATAA
>JACQZE010000010.1 GCA_016207885.1 Nitrospirota bacterium
GTATATTCGAATATATTGAAATGTTCTATAATCGAATTAGAAGGCATTCAGCTCTGGGATATAAATCTCCGGTATCATTTGAACTGGAGGATATAGCAGCCTAACTAAACTTTGTGTCCGTTGAAGCAGGGGAACTTCATAATGCTGTCTTCTTCTATTGCAATCATGGAGGCATGTTTCATTTGCGAGTAACTCAACTTTTATATTATATTTGGAAGCAAAATCAACTAATCGTTCAATTTCTTTCATTTTTCTATTTAATTGATGCGAAATCACAACTTTTCTGATAGGCAGATGCAAGTATTCTCTTAATTGTTCAGGAGTATTAACGGCTGCAATTGTGGATATGTTTATAGGGATAGAAGGATATTTTGCATGAAAATATTCCATCAAACTTCTTTCTGAGATAGTAATGCTGTCAGGATTTAATGAGGCAATCAATTCCAATTGTTTATCAAGTCCTAAAACTATCAGATTTTGTATCGTTTCTGTTGTTGGGGCATTTAGTAAATAATTAAAATCAACTTTATTCTTTTTGCATAATTCTATATATTTTATTGCTTGCTCTATTGTTACATCTGGAAGATAAGCATTGCTTCTTCCGCTTCCAAAAGGTCCAATGATTTTTAGAGAATCATATACGGCAAACTGACCTTCGATAAGTTCCAACTGCTTTTTCAAAAGCTCATTGTCCCATCTCGAAGGTATTGATAGTTTCATTTTCACATAGCCTCACTTTGGGGAATATAACAATTAGTAGACTGCCAGCCGTATTTGCTGGAATATGAATATCATAGTTGTATGGGTAAGAAAAGGCAAGCACAAAATATAGTAGTGTGGTTAATAACTTAGCTTGAAGAATGGCTGTACTTGCTCCATAATAGCAGCAAATACAGCCGTCTGGATAACATGGATATTAAATATCCACGATATACGGCATTAAGATTAATCATGAAAGATCAGATACTACCGGATTTTCAGACGTTCCTGCTCTCGCGCAAGCTTGTCCCTGAAAAGCATGTGTCATATTATGCGTTCTGGGTCAGTAAGTTCCTGGCTTTTTCAAATACAAATAATAATCTTACTGATGAATTGAAGATTGAGGCGTTCAGGAATGACCTGATGAAGCAGGAAAAAATTCATGACTGGCAGGTGAGGCAGGCATATGATGCCATAAGGCTGTACACTGGTCATTTCCTGAATGCTGGTAAAGAATTGCCCGATGGAAGAAAGCATCCTGAGATTTCACAAATAATAAAAGAGATGCATAATGTGATTCGTATCAGGCATTATTCATATAAGACAGAACGAACCTATTGTATTCCTCTCCATTGAGGGGAGAGGGTAGGGTGAGGGTGATTAAATCAATGACAAAAGGGTTAACGCACCTTGCAAAAGACCTCAGGAAAAGATCAACTGATGTCGAGCAGTTATTATGGAGCCGTTTACGTGCAAGCCGATTTGAAGGTATGAAGTTTAGACGTCAGCACCCTATTGGGCAATATATCGCCGACTTTGTTTGCCTTGAAAGAAAGCTAATCATCGAATTAGATGGCGGCCAGCATGCTTTGCCGGAGGAAATCCTGAAAGACAGACAAAGAGATGCCTGGCTTGAAAAAGAGGGCTATACTGTTGTGCGTTTTTGGGATAATGAGGTTTTGAGTAATACAAGCGGAGTTCTTGAAGTAATAAGGAGGAGGCTTCATAGTACACCCTCCCCTCAATCCCCTCCCCTCAAGGGAGGGGAAGTAGCTGCCCACTCAAAATAAGAAAAGAATCAAACATTTGAAAGATGTAGGAGAGATTCATAATAAGGATATTCAGAAAGGATATGGTGAAGTTAATATGCCGGATGCCCTTGCCCGTAAATATCCGAATGCCGCAAAGGAATGGGCATGGCAGTATATATTCCCTGCGTCGCAACTCACAGTTGACCCTGAAGATGGAGTGGTAAGACGTTATCATATTCATGAAACTGTTATGCAAAAGAGTGTGAGGGAAGCGATGAAAAAAGCAGGGATTGTGAAACATGCTTCTGTTCATACATTAAGGCATAGCTTTGCAACGCATCTCTTAATGAGCGGTGTAAATATTCGGGAGATACAGACTCTCATGGGACACAAGCATGTGGAGACAACCATGATTTACACACATGTCCTGAGAGACGTATCAAAAGTGCCTGCAAGTCCGCTTGATGTGCTGTATAACAAGACTGAATTGCATCAGAAGTAGCACAAAAAATAAAACCTTCGGAACTGGATCTAAATACTATCTCCATTAACCGCGCCGATCTTTCTGAACTTGTCGTATCTCTCTTTGATGCGCATCTCAGGGGTTTTGTTTGAGAGTTCCTCGATATGGAGCAGTAACGCTCTTTTCATGTTCTCTGCGATCTCTTTGTGGTCTTTGTGCGCGCCTCCTGCGGGTTCGGGTATTATATCGTCGCAGACCCCGAATTTCTTGAGGTCTTCAGCAGTGATCTTAAGCGCTGCGGATGCTCTCTCAAAATCCTTCGGCCCTGTCTCGTTAGGGGCTTTCTTCCATAAGATAGCGGCGCATCCTTCAGGGGATATGACAGAGTAGATCGAATGTTCAAGCATAAGTATCCTGTCTGCGACTGAAAGGGCAAGCGCTCCGCCGCTTCCGCCTTCTCCGATCACGACAGAGATGATAGGGTTCTTCAATTTGAACATCATGTAAAGGTTCTTGGCGATAGCTTCAGCCTGGCCTCTTTCTTCAGCGCCGAGACCGGGATAGGCTCCGGGTGTATCAATGAAGGTGATGAGCGGCTTATTGAAACGGTCAGCGAGCCTCATTATCCTCAGCGCCTTTCTGTATCCTTCAGGGTGGGGTTGGCCGAAGTTCCTCTCGATCCTCTCCCTTGTGGTCTTGCCCTTCTGGTGGCCGATGACTACAACAGGGAATCCTTCAAACCTTGCGATGCCTGCTACTATTGCCGGGTCGTCAGAGAAGTTCCTGTCGCCGTGAAGCTCGACAAAGTCTTCCATCAGGAGCTTTATATAGTCAAGGGTATGGGGCCTGTCGGCATGCCGGGCTATCTGGGTCTTCTGCCACGGCGTAAGCTTTGAAAAGATATTGATCCTCAGGTCAGATGCCTTTTTCTCAAGCTTGCGTATCTCAGAGGTTATATTGACGTCCTTGCCGTCAGCGATGCGCCTCAGCTCTTCGATCTTGTTCTCAAGATCTACTACAGGTTTTTCAAATTCAAGGTAATTATGCATGGGTATAATTATATAATATTAATTAAGAATTGCGGAGCTTTCTCCAAGGATATTTTTTACTTCAACAAGCAGCTCGTTGGAAGGCATAATCTTGAAATCAGTTGAGAGCGTTGTCTCCCATTTCTCTGGAGATATGATCTTAAGGTATACATTGCAGTAGCCTGAATGTTTTGTGAATATATCCTGGAGCTTCCTGAGCCTCAGCGGTTCGGTATCGTTATTCATTACAAGGACAAGTGACCTGAATTTTTGTTCTGCCTGTTTTTCACGGCCGTTCCCCCTCGAAGCCCTTCCTGATGTTGAGACCGCCTTCAATGCCCCTGTGGTATCATTTATGGAGACGACCTCTTTGGCAATTACCTTCACGCCTTTGTCAGACTTGTCGATATGTCCTGCTATGACTATCGGCTCCTCCTGTGATAAAAGCTCGCTGCACTTTGTGTATGTGTCCGGGAAGACGACCGCCTCAACAGTGCCGTACATATCTTCGATAGTGAGGGCTGCCATCATATCTCCCTTCTTTGTAGTTATCTTCTTGATGCTTTGTACTATGCCGCAGATATTGACATCTTCCTTGTCATTGCATTCTCTTATTGATGTTGTGGATTTGACTGAAAGTTTGGCAAGCTGTTCCTTAAACTTGTTAAGCGGATGCCCTGATATATAAAAACCAAGCGCTTCTTTTTCCATGGTCAGGCGCTTTGACTCGATCCACTCCTCGACTTCAGGCAGGTCTTCAGCCGCAGGTGTATGCATGTCGAACATGCTCCCCTGCCCTGAGTGCAGCTCTTTCTGTGCCTTCATTGCGGAATCCATTATAGAAGCCAATGCTTCCATGAGCTGCGCCCTTCTGCCGAATGAATCCATGGCTCCTGCTTTTATCAGGCCTTCGATCACCTTCTTGTTCACCTTTCTTGAATCAGCCCTTAAGCAGAAATCAAAGTATGAAACGAAACGGCCGCTCTCTCTTGTCGAGATGATAGCCTCGATAGCCGAGCCGCCAACACCTTTGACAGCTTCAAGGCCGAAACGTATAGCCCTTCCCATGACGGTGAATTCCCTCTTGCTTTCATTCAGGTCAGGCGGAAGTATCTCTATATCCATATCCCTGCACTCGATAATATATGCAACGACCTTTTCAGTATTATCCATATCCGAACTCAGGGATGCTGCCATGAACTCAACAGGGTAGTGGGCCTTCAGATATGCGGTTTGGTATGCTATAAGCGCATATGCCGCGGAATGTGACTTATTGAAACCGTACTCGGCAAACTGAAGTATCAGCCCGTATAGTTTTTCTGCCTTCTTCTCGGATATCTTGTTCTTCTTCGCGCCTTCAATGAAGGTGTTCTTAAGCTTCTCCATCTCCTCAGGGTTCTTTCCGCCCATAGCCTTTCTCAGGATATCAGCCTGAGCAAGCGTGAAGTTTGCGATCTTGTGCGCGACCTTCATAACCTGCTCCTGATAGAGGATAATGCCGTGTGTCTCTTTAAGTATCTTGTCCAGCTCAGGCAATGAGAGCTTTGACAGAGAACCTGAAGTTATTGTCTCATTAGAAGATTCCTGGTCTTTCTTGCCCTTTATGAACTCATCCACCATTCCGCTTCCAAGAGGCCCCGGCCTGTAAAGCGCTACAAGCGCTATAAGGTCTTCAAAGACCGAAGGCCTTATCCTTACAAGAAGGTCTCTCATGCCGGAACTTTCAAGCTGAAATATTCCGGTGGTCTTTGCAGAGCTCAGGAGGTCAAATGTCTCTTTGTCATCAAGGGGGATATTCTTTATAGAAAAATGTCCAGCTCGCAACTTGTCTTCAGGCAGAAGATTGCTGTTGATTATCTTCTCAGCCTTGTCAATTACAGTAAGCGTCTTGAGGCCGAGGAAGTCGAACTTGAGCAGTCCCATATCTTTTATCGCGTCCATATCATACTGCGTGACTACGGCATCTTCGTTAGAAGCTTTGTAAAGCGGAAGGTAATCGGTCAGAGGTTCCGGTGATATAACAATTCCTGCGGCATGCGTTGAGGCATGCCTTGAGAGTCCCTCAAGCCTCTTGGCAATATCGATCAGTTTCTTTATGTCGTCATTTGTTTCGTAAAGTTCTTTCAGTTGAGGCTCTGCATTAAGCGCTTTGTCAATGGTCATCTTCAGGTCAGACGGGATAAGTTTGGCGACCCTGTCCACTTCAGCATAAGGCATGTTCATCACCCTGCCGACATCTCTTATTGCGCCGCGCGCCTTCATAGTCCCGAACGTTATTATCTGGGCGACATGATCTTTGCCGTACTTATTGGTCACGTAATCAATTACCTCTGACCTTCTGTCCATGCAGAAATCTATATCTATATCAGGCATGCTCACCCTGTCAGGATTCAGGAACCTCTCAAACAGAAGGTCGTATTTCATTGGGTCGATACCGGTTATGTCAAGGCTGTAAGCCACAAGGCTTCCTGCCGCAGAACCTCTTCCCGGGCCTACAGGTATGTCTTTGCTCTTTGCATATTTGATAAAGTCCCAGACTATCAGGAAGTAGGAGGAAAAGCCCATCGCATTTATCGTCTTCAGCTCTGTGACAAGCCTTGATGCGTATTCTTCCGGTATATCGCCGCCGAGCTTTTCCTTGAGTCCTGACTCGACAAGGCTCTTTAAATATGCGTCAAGGTCATCAGTATTGTCTGTGTTATACCTGGGCAGATGGAACTTCCCGAACTTAAGGTCAAGGTTACATCTTTCAGCAACCTTCTTTGTGTTTTCAATTACTTCAGGGTTATCTTTGAAATAAGCTTTTATCTCGTCAGGACTCTTGAAATAGAAGGAATTCCTGGAGAACCTCATCCTCTCCTTGTCGTCAAGGGTCTTGCCGGTCTGTATGCATAAGAGAGCGTCATGCGCGCTTGAGTCTTCTTTATTCAGGTAGTGGCAGTCATTGGTTGCGACAACCCCTATGTGGAGGTCTTTGCCGAGCTCTATCAATTGGCTGTTGATAATATCCTGTTCAGGAAGCTCGTTTGCCTGTACTTCAAGATAGAAGTTATCTGCTCCGAGGATGTGCATATAACTTAGCGCCGCTTCTCTTGCCTTGTCGATCATACCCTTATGAAGAAAGAATGATACCTCACCTTTAAGGCAGGCTGACAGGCCGATAAGCCCACCGCTGTACTGAGACAGCATGTCCTTGTCTATTCTCGGCTTGTAATAGAATCCATCGAGATACGCCTTGCTCACCAGCCGGGTAAGGTTTTGATAACCGTGTATATCTTTGCAAAGGAGTATAAGGTGAAACGATGTCTCTGCTTTTCCGCCGGCTGAATCCTTTTTCAGGTGGCTTTCAGGCGCGACATATACCTCACAGCCTATTATCGGCTTCAGTCCGGCCTTTGAGACCTTTTTATAAAACTCTATCGCCCCGAACATGTTCCCGTGGTCGGTAATAGAGATAGCAGCGAGCTTATACTCGAGGGCCTTCTCGATCATGTCATCAATTCTAATTGCCCCATCAAGCAAGCTGTAATGGGTATGGAGGTGAAGCGGAACGTAGCCGGAATGCATGATAGATTTTAGAATATCAGGGGTCTTTAGTCAAACAACGAAAAAGTTAAAATTTGAGAGTGAAAAGGCATATAATTTTAAAGGGAAAATCCACAACGTCCAACTTTAAATCTTATTTGTGATCGCTATTATTTCTTCAAGTTTTCTTTGCGCTGCTCCTGAGTCAATCGTCTCTTCAGCCTGTCTGACAGCTTCAAAAAAACCATCAGCATGGCCGCCTGCTATCAGGGCTGCGGCAGAGTTCATTATGGTAATGTCTCTCTTGGCGCCGGGTGAGCCTTTAAGTATATCAATAGTTATCTTTGCATTATCCTGAGCTGTTCCTCCGGCAAGCTCGGCCTTGCCTGCTTTCTTAAATCCTATATCCGAAGGAGACAAATAATAGGTGTTAACATCTCCGTTTTTCAGTTCGGATATTTTTGTGGCATCCGTATTTGTGATCTCATCCAGCCCGTCTTTGCCGTGAACGATAAAAGCATGCTCAATGCCGAGGTTTTGGAGTACATGCGCCATTGTCTCCGTAAGCGTGTCGCTGAATACTCCGAGCACCTGTCTCTTTGCGCCGGCAGGGTTAGTAAGCGGCCCGAGTATATTGAAGACGGTCCTTATGCCCATCTCTTTTCGCGGGCCGATTGCGTACTTCATGGCAGGATGAAAGAGCGGGGCGAACATGAAGCCGAACCCGGTCTCCTGAAGACAGCGCTCTACTTTTTCCGGAGCAAGGTCTATCTTTACTCCAAGCGACTCAAGAACATCAGCGCTTCCCGACCTGCTTGAGACAGAGCGGTTGCCGTGCTTTGCTACAGGCACGCCGCATGCCGATACGACAATGGCAGATGTTGTGGATATATTGAATGTATGAGCCATATCGCCGCCTGTCCCGCATGTGTCAACGGTATTGGCAGGTGCCTTTATGGCGGTCACCTTTTCCCTCATTATCATTGCGGCGCCTGTTATCTCCTCAATCGTTTCTCCCTTTAATCTCAGGGCGGTCAGAAAAGAGGCGGTCTGGGCGTCTGTCGCCTTGCCCTCCATGATATCCCTCATGGAATCAGCCATCTGGATTTTTGAAAGGTCTTTGCCCTCTATTAATAAACTGATTGCTTCTTTTATCATTGTGTCCTCCGGTCAAAGTATCACTTTTGGGATATGCTGATTTTATCACAAAAGAAGCGGCAAGGGCGATTATGGAAGTCCGACTTCCATAATTTATGAAGAGGGCGCTGTTTCCACTTTATCGGTTGGTACGCAGACACGGTTTCTGCCGGACTGTTTTGCGATGTAGAGGGCCTTGTCGGCGCGGTCAAGGATCTCCTTCCACTCGTTGTGCTTGTCATTTTCGTTAAATGCCGCAACACCGCAGCTTATGGTGAGGTAGCCTCTTTCGCAGCCTTTATGCTCAATCTTCAAAGACTCTATCGCCTGTCTGAGTTTTTCAGCTACAACTATTGTCTGAGACTTCTCCTGCTCATGCACTATTACGACTATCTCTTCACCGCCCCATCTGAATATGTCGTCAGACAGCCTTATGACTTCTTTCAATGTGTCAGCAACTTTCTTAAGGAGAATATCGCCTTCCATATGGCCGTATGTATCGTTATAGTTTTTAAAGTAATCGATATCGCACATTATCAGGCCGTAATTCTGAAGGTATCTGCACGCGCGGTGATGGGACTTCTTTATCGATTCATAAAAGGCATGGCGGTTCCCGATCTCCATGAGGGCGTCTGTCCTGGCTATTTCCTCCAGCCTTTTATTTAAATTGCCCAGTTCGTTATTCTTCTGTGTAAGTTCCTTTTCAAGGTTCAGAATTCTCTCTCCCGCCCTGACTCTGACCTTAAGCTCTGCAACATCAAAAGGTTTTGCAACGTAATCATCAGCGCCTGCCTCAAGCCCTTCAACTATGTCCTCTTTTTTGTCCTTGCCGGTAAGCAGTATGAAATAAATATATCCTGTTTTATTCAGGGCGCGTATGTTTTTGCACAATGTGACGCCATCCATTTCCGGCATCATCCAGTCCGCGATTATGAACTTGATCTCCTCTTTCAGGAATATTTCCCAGGCTATCATTCCGTTTTCAGCGGCTATTACTTCGTGACCCCAGCTCTTGACGGTCTTCTCCAGGAGTTTTCTTGATATGGGGTCATCTTCAACAACAAGTATCTTCATATTCGCCTTTTGTTATTTACATGCTCTCTGCAAATTTATTCAACGCGGATATTTCAGACCTGAGATTTTCAATAAGCTGCGTGAGTCCGGAGGAGATATCATTATCCCTGCCCTTGTGCTCTATTGCCAAAGCAAGGGACTGCACCTTTGTGGCGCTCAGGTTTCCTGCCGCGCCCTTTATGCTGTGCGCGTTCTTCTGCACGGCGTCCGCATCTCCCGATGCCGCGCCGTCTTCGATCGCCTTGATCTGGCCCGGCACATAAGAAAGAAACTCATTCACCATCTCTTTGTAAAAGTCTTTGTCATCGCCAAACCTGGCCATCGCGCTCTTCATGTCTACAGGTTGATCTGATCCAGGTTCAATACCGGCCTCTGAAGAGGCCTTTTCTCCGGCTTCGGGTTTAGTCATTTCACCGGCCATTTTTGTTATTATCGGTTTCGGGCTGATTATTTTGGATTTTACCCACTTGGAGATCTTGTCCAGCATCTCCTGTGGTTCAATAGGTTTTGATAAATAGTCGTCCATTCCGGCTTCGATGCAGCGTTCAAAGTCGCCTTTCAACGCATGTGCTGTCATGGCTATTATTGTTGTATGCATTCCATGTTTTTCTCTTAAGCGGATCTCGTTTGTGGCTTTGATGCCGTCCATCTCAGGCATCTGTATATCCATTAAAACAATATCGTACTTTTTCTTGTCCAGAGCCTCAAGCGCCAGCCTGCCGTTATCCACAATATCAACCTGATACCCTGCTTTTGTCAGTATTTTCTGCGCCACTTTCTGGTTGACCGGGTTATCTTCAGCAAGCAGTATATTTACGCTCTGGTACTTTGTGTCTCTCAATGTATGGCTGGTCACGATCTTATGCCTATGGGCCGATTTATCCCGTTCTTTTCCGCTGAGCACAGCTATAATTGTTTCCAAAAGCAGAGATTCCTTGACAGGCTTGATAAGGTAGCCTGAACAACCTATATTCCGTATATCTGCGACATCTCCCCTCGACCCCAGCGATGTCAGAATTATTATCTCTGTATCCCTGATCTCAGGAGTGTTCTTGACGATGACGGTGGTGTGCTCACCGTCCATTCCCGGCATCTGCATGTCAAGCAGCATGACCTTGAAAGGGTCTTTAGCTATAGCAGCTTTTTTGAGTTCCCTGATCGCCGCAACTCCGCTGTCGACCGATACGGATCTGCAGCCGTAGTTCTGCAGGGTCTTTTCGAGTATCAGCCTGTTGGTCTTGTTATCGTCTGTTATAAGCACCTTCATTCCCTTAAGTTCCGGAGCTGTCTCATCAATTGGCATGGGCTGGATATCTTTCTGTTTCTTGAGGGGAAGACTGAACCAGAACCTGCTTCCTTTGCCCGGAGTTGTATCAACGCCTATCTCTCCGTTCATGAGTTCAACCAGTTTCTTTGATATGGAGAGCCCCAGCCCGGTACCGCCGTAGATGCGCGTTGTGGAGCCGTCTGCCTGTGAAAACTCATCAAAGATCATATCCAGCTTGTCTTCAGGCAGCCCTATTCCGGTATCTGAAACAGAGAAGAGAATATTCTCTACATCATCGTTCTCTTCGAGAAGTTCCGCCCTTATGACCACTTCTCCTTTTTGAGTGAACTTGATGGCGTTATTGCCCAGGTTCAGCAGGATCTGGCGTATCCTCGCAGGGTCGCCTGTCAGCAGTGAATCCACTTCATGATGGACCATGCAGGCGAGTTCGAGATTCTTTTCAGATGCCTGGAAGGCGAGGGTTTCGGCAACACCTTCAACAGTAAGCCTCAGGTTGAACTCTATATTCTCTATCGGCATCTTCCCTGACTCGATCTTTGAGAAGTCGAGGATGTCATTGATTATGTTCAGAAGGGAATAAGCGCTCTTTTTGACTATTGAAAGAAAATCATACTGTTCATCCGTGAGCTCGGTATCCAGCGCCAGAGAGGTCATGCCGACGATAGCGTTCATGGGCGTGCGTATCTCATGGCTCATGTTTGCAAGGAATTCCGATTTTATCTTGTTTGCTTCTTCAGCCTTGATGCGCTCTGATACAAGATCCTTGTGCGTGCCCTCAAGGATGAACATCATATTATTGAAGGTCTCGGTTGTTTCATAAAGCGCGTCTGCCGTGGACATCTTGTAAACATCACACTGCTCGCATCTGCCGTACTTCTGCGCGAACTGTCCCTGTACCTCGCCGCCGCAGTGTGTGCCTGCCAGCTGCCAGCATCTCACATGCTCTTTTCCGTAAGCAGGGCAGTCTTCTTTCCCGCACTTTTTATATTCCCAGCAGGTGGGGATATAGGGATTATGGACAGGTTTGTATTCATGAGTTGTAAAACCTTTTTTTAGCTCAACCTCGTTAATGATCTGAGAGAAGGTGTCAAGCGCGTGGTGAAGGTTTCCTCTGTCAGCCTCAAGCTTCTCGCGTGTATCCATAAGCACCGCTTCCACTGATTTGCGGTCGGTGATATCCTTGGCTATTATTATTATGTCTGTGATATCGCCTTTGTCATCTTTCAGAACAGAGCCTGAAAGGATGGATGGTATTGAGTTATGGCTCTTTGTCTCGCAGGATGTCTCATATCCCCTGACAATGCCTGTATCAAGGAGCATGCCGAAGAAATCAGCCTGCCTTTCCTCTTTCCCTGACTTGCCGCACAGCATGCCGAATTCATTGCCTATCAATTCGTCCTTGCTGTAGCCGAGGAGGTTGAGCGCCGCATTGTTAACTTTTTTGATCCTGCCTTTGGAATCGAGTATGACCATGATGTCGGCGATAGACTCAAGAATATCGTCGAGATGGCTTTTTGAGACCACGACTTCGGAAAGCCTCTGGGTCATCTTATTAAATGCGCTGCCGAGTTGTCCGATCTCATCATTTGAGGCCACATCAACCTTTTGGCTGAGGTCTCCGTCAGCAACAGATTGAAAAATATTCACAAGGGTTTTTACCGGCCTGGAGAGCGCATTTTGCAGCAGGAAAGCAAGCAGAATGCCGGATAATATTCCAATTGAAGCGAAAACCAAACTGAGGGTTTGTGACCGCTTGCCTTTAGAGATGATCTCTTCCATGTGCCTGGTGATCTCCACGCGCACATTGTTTTTAAGTGTCAGTACATTTTCATGTGCTGAATGTTCTGTTTCAAGAAGTACCTTTTCCCATGAGCGCACGCCTTCTCCGGTCCTTCTCATGGCAAGTTCCTGAGAATACGCAACCATTGCGGTTCTGTATTTCCTTAATTTTTCAATAAAGGAGTTGAGCATCACCCTGTCCTCTTCATCGACAAGAGTGGAAGCGATGGCTTCGGAGTCATTAGTCAGCTCTTTGATATTCTTCAGCAGCGGCTTAATGTCGGTATGGCCTTCAATTACATATACGGTGAGCTGTCCCCTTATATCAACAAACCTTGTTAAAAGTCCATCTACATCTCTGAGATTTTTTCTGTGCCCTTCTTCCAGGGAATTCAGTTCCCGGTTCATGTACGAAGTGTGGTAGATGTCGAGCAGGCTGATAACTGCGATGATGAGTACGAGTATTCCAAGGCCGATATAGCGGAGGGCGCGATTTGATATATGTAATTTATTCATATTTATTTAAATATCAGGAAAAGCGGTTCGGATATTCTGCCCTGTCCGTACCAGTGAGCTGCTTTCTTGTCAATAGGCTCTCCGTAGAGGCCCGGGATCGATATTCCAAAGAGATATTTCTTCCCGGATCTGGGATTGAGCAGGATGTCATCGCTGTGGCCTGTATCAAGTTTGCGCCCAAACTCGACAGTCCATACACCCTCTTTCCAGGTTCCTTTGGCAAGTATATCTGCCATACTTCCTGAGGGCTTCAGATGCAAGAACTGGTCTATCATATCACTCTTGTAACCGGTGAGTATTATGTTCTGGTAGCTGGGGTTGCCTTCATCAGACATTCGCAGGAGATAACGTTTTTTTCCTGTCCTACTCACAACCTCCTGTGATTTGTTCTGAGGGACTGCTGAGATAATGTCATACTTGTCATCAGCATACCCGCTCGGGTCGGTGCGGTTTGCCTTCCAGTACCATATGTCGGCAGTATAGTCATCATCCGAAAAGCTGGAGAGGTCGACTTTATGGTCCATCATATTCCATTTGATGGTAAAGGTATCTTCTCTCTGCGGGCCGAGTATGTATGACTCCATCTCCTTGTCCCAGACCCATGGTTTATGGAGCCTGTCTTCTGTGGCATCAGGATAACTGAGCAGAAAGTAGATCATATCATCAGTGTAAACGCTTTTGATCGTTACATCTGCTTCTGTCCGGACATCTTTTACCTTATAACTTTTTATCCCTTCCCAAACCTTGTCATTGAAAACTCCGTCAATGGCAGGGGACTCCTTGACTTTGGTAGAGATGATGTCTTGTGAGGCAAGGGCGGTTCCGAAGGAAAGGATTAGTGCTGAGGTGATCAATAAAGATGAAATAATACCTTTCGTTTTCATGCTCTCCTCCATTGGATCAAATGATAAGCTTCATCCATATATATGTGTAATTATATTCTTTCTACATATGATTAAGCTACTCCGGCAGTTTGTTGAATATCGGGAGAGATATGCAAGCAGAAGGTAGAAGGTCAGGCATTGAGCTTTTTTAAAAGCCATGCCATGTTCTCGCCCAGTTTCTTCATGGTTTCAATCCCTTCGCTGTCATCTTTGGCCTCCCCGGGGTTTCTTCCGATGCCGATGTTCCAGTATTTTGAGCCCGGGATCACCATCTCTCCGATAAGGAAGAAGTAGTTTAAAGAGCTGAAGACATGGGAAGCGCCGGCGCGCCGAACAGCGACAACAGCGGCTCCTGCCTTGCGCTTTAACATATTATCATTGGCGCGCGCTACCATGCCTGCTCTTTCTATCAGCGCTTTCATATCCGCGGAGACATCGGCAAAATAGGTGGGTGAGCCGAGTATGATGCCGTCAGCCTCAAGCATCTTTTCGATGCATTCATTTGCTATGTCATTATCAATGCTGCATCTCTTGTCTTTTTTATCGAAGCACTTAAAGCATCCAATGCATCCGTGGAGCGGCTTTCCTGCCATCTGGTAGAGTTCGGTCTCGATGCCTTCTCTGCTTATCTCATCAAGGACAGAATTTAACAGTATCGCAGTATTCCCGTCTTTGCGCGCGCTCCCGTTAAAGCCGATGACCTTCATCACTTGGCCTCAGGTTTTTCTTCAGCATATTTTTTCAATAGCTGCCTGAATTTATTTGCGGCGTCAGGGGCCTTTATGCTTTTGCCGTTCAGGATATCTCTGGCAGATACAGATTCATTATTGTAGAAGTACCTGTTTGAATCTTCGTCGATGCTGAGAGCAGAGCCTTCAAGCGCAAGGCCTGCGAAAAGTCCCCGGCTTCTTGAGTATGAGAATATCTCAGCCTTCAGGTATAGATCGGTGCTCATCTCAGCCTGCCGTCCTACAGGGCCTGCTGCGACAGCCGCGTCCGCGCCGAGGGTGAACTTGCCGTTTATTATCCCTTCAATGCTCTTTTCGCTCTTGAATATCAGGATGACATCGCTTGACTGCGCGCCTATCTGGAAACCAAAGCTGCCGCCGGTGAGTGTTATGAACGAGGGGTTACTCCACTGCCCGTTATCGCCTTTTGTCACAAGGATTCCGTGCCCGAGCCTTCCGCCCAATACGAAACCGACCTTTATGACACCGGGGATAACTGCCACGCCGTAGGCGTTATTAAGAAGCGCGACGGGAAGGCCTTCCTCAGGTATCTTCATGATCTCTGTCAGGACAGTTATCGCATCCTCAACCTTCTTCTCTTCTCTTGTCTCGGCCTGGGCCGGAATGATGCCGGAAAGCAGAAACAGGGCGCACATTACTGAAAGGACAACTCTCATTCTTTTCATTTGTCATCTCCTTTCTTTAATAGATTACAAAGCTGGTTTAACACGCCTGACAATATCATTCTCTCTCACTCCGTCAACTGAGGGGATCGACACGATCTCTTCGTTCCTGCCCACATCCACAGGCCTTCCTCTGTCATTACATATATCATCCACCAAAAATGATCTCTCTTCAAGCCCTGTTGAGAGGAATTCAACACTGTCTCCTGTGCTGAGATTGTTTCTCAGCAGGATATCGGTCCTGCCGTTATGAACAGATTTTACAATGCCGACAAGGTCATGGCTCATTCTGTAGACATTCTCTTCATCATGGTTGTAATCTTCATCAGGCTGCTTGCCGAGGAACATGCCTGTTGTATAACCCCTGCTTGAGATCATTGAAAGTTCCCTGAGCCATCTCTCCTGCACATTGTAGGGACGATCCTTCAGGCTGTCAACCGCTTCCCTGTAGGTCTTGATCACTCCGGCAACATAATTAATGCCCTTCATGCGCCCCTCTATCTTAAAGCTGTCGATCCCTGCGTCGGCAAGCTTATCAAGGTGCTCTATCATGCAGAGGTCTTTTGAACTCATCATGTATGTGCCTCTCTTGTCCTCATAAACTGGATGAAATTCATCAGGGCGTTTCTCCTCCATCAGCGCATAATTCCACCTGCAGGAGTTTGTGCATTCTCCATGATTAGCGGGCCTGTTCGCGAGAAAGCTGCTGATGTAGCACCTCCCTGAGTAAGAGATGCATATGGCGCCGTGGACAAAGCATTCAAGCTCGATTGATACGCTGTTGCGTATCTCTTTTATCTCATCTATCGCAAGCTCTCTTGAAAGGACGAGCCTCTTTGCCCCGGCCTTTTCCCAGAACAGGGCGGTTTTCGGGTTTGTGATATTTGCCTGCGTGCTTATATGGATCGGGATCCCAGGCGCGGTCTCTTTTGCCATCTCAAAGATGCCGAGGTCAGAGATGATTATCCCGTCCGGTTTGGCCCTTTTCAGGAAGATTAAATGATCTCTTATCGGGGATATATCTCTGCTGTGAGGGATGATGTTCGCAGTGATATATATTCTTTTGCCTTTTTGATGAACCAGCTCAACGGCCTTTATCAGTCCATCTTCATCAAAGTTGCCGGCCTTTGCCCTGAGGCTAAACTCTGAAAGCCCAAGGTATACCGCGTCGGCGCCGTAGTGAAGCGCGGTTATCAGTTTTTCAAAGTTGCCGGCAGGAGCCAGGAGTTCGGGTGTATTCATGGAAGCTCATATCTTGTGAACTGCCTACTCTTTGGTCCATTCCTGCAGAGTCTCTATTATCTTCTTCGCCTGCTCTTTGCTGGAGATATTGAACTTTGACCTCTGGCTATACACCCCGTTGGTCTTCTGGTAACGGCGGATACTGTATTTCTCTTCTCCGAACGCCTCGTTCTTCTTGTCCCACTGCTGGTATCTGAACATCAAGGTCGCCCACGCGCCTTTTGAAAGTATTACCTTGTCGAGTTCCTTGACGAGCTGGACGTTGTCCTCTTCATAGTTCATTGTTAAGTCATTTACATCTTCAGCACCCATGGCATTCTCCTTTTTTGTTTTATAGAATTATATGCTAAAAGCGGGGTTAATTCCAAGTTGTAGGCGGATACAAATAAATACGGCACGAATGTGGGACGCATGATCCACTCGTTCACATTCATCTGGTTGAAAAATCTTATCAGCTTGCGATAGCTAACTTCTCAGTCTCTTGATCAATCTTGCGCAAAACCGCTTGAATAGCATCAACTTCTGTTTCTTCAAAATACGCTTCGCCGCACTGATTGCATACCCATGCAGGAATGGCATCAAACAGCAAGTGATAACCTTTTCTGTCAATATGAAAAGGCGCTGCCTTTCTTACCATTGCTCCTTGACAATAAATGCATTTCATTTGTTTTTCCTCTCTCTTAAATTATCTTCCCACTGTTCACGGTCAGGAAGATATGCTGTTATTATTGCAAGATAATCTTCTCTTGGAGAACAAACAACATGTATTGCCCGTTCTCCGTCTCCATAACCAAAAATCAAACAACTATGCCCTCTGGCGTCTTCCGGATAATCCTCAATAAGTTCACCGTTATTGATTACTCGATGAACTTCTGATGTACTGATCATTCTGTCTGGTCGTGACATCTGCTGAATTGCATGTGGTAAAAATAATAACTTCTTCCCAGCAGATCCACGAACAAGTTGAATCAAATCTTTCTGTGCACTCACATATAAACTATACTCTTAAAGCAATGGTTTCTTCAATATTTATTTCTAAATCTTCAATCTGCAATTAGAGAGAATATCGCCGTAACGCTCTGCCTTTAACGTGTATTTGTTATGGGTGTTTTTCAGGGTCTTGTCTGTTATCAAAAATAGAATGAATTACTATTTCATTACCTTCTATGGAATAAAATATTGAAAAAGGAAATCTTCTAATGACACAGCCTCTTAAACAGGCATATAATGTTTTGTACATCTCTGGAAAAGCGAGGATGTTATTTAGCGATACCTCAATACAGTCGAGAAATTCAAAACCAAGTCCTCTTCTCTGTTTTTCGTACCATTCAAACGCTAATTCAAGGTCGTCTTTAGCCCTGTCTGTATAGCGCAGGATCATTTATATTTATCACGCAGCTCTTCATGAACAGTTTTACAATCATGAAGTTCCAGTTTTCCATTTTTATAATCATTGTATCTTTTGTCTAATTCGATTTTTTGCCATTCCGGCATTGGCAGCACTTCATTGTTTTGAGCAATAGCATCCCAAATATCCTCAACTAATATTAGTTTTTCTGACAAGTCCAATTTATCTATTTCTTTTACGATTTCATTTGGTCTCATTATGAACACCTCCTATGTAAAATTATACAGTATTAATGTCCCTCCATAACGCAATAAATCAGCAGTGAACGTTCCTCTGGAGCGAGCGGTTAGCCATTAAGCAGTTATTTGCATGAGCCCGTAACAATTCCAGCGCCACCCATAGACGATGAGACAAAAGGCTTCAAAGCACCGTCACGAAACTCTTGGACTTCCAGAAGTTGATACTGCTCTCCGAAATCTGCCGTGGCCTTGAAGGAATTTTCTTTTGACCCTTTGTTTACGACGCGTGTGGACTTTGCCATTAAGGTTGGGATGACCTCGCCGATAATTTCTCCAGTTGATCGGGACACAGAGAACGAACTGCCCTTCATGTCTTTTTCCCACGCCGAGATTTCCAGCGCCCCCTTAGTTGATAGGGAATACACATGGACGACTTCGCAGGTGTAGGCGAGGGCGCCTGCCATAGCATTATTGCCCAAAGACAGAAACAGTACGGCGACTACGACTTGTACGAAGCGGATCATCGGTTCCTCCTTTAATGGTTAACAATTATACCCAGCCGTATTTGCTGGAATAAGACATTGTAGTCGGTGTGAAATGAAAAACACAAGCACAAAATATAGTGGAATGACGGAAAAGTAAAAGCATGATTATAAAATCCCATCTTTTGCTAAAGTTGGGGAAAAAATGGAAACAAAATTCTATTTACAGAGCAGGGCATCGTTAACCGCTTTAATGATATTTTCCTGAATCTCATTCCATTGTTTATTATTACCCAGTGAATATTTCTGATTGACCTCAAGCTCGATTCCAAGATAATGTTTCTGCGGAAAGTTTTTTCTGAAATAGGTCACAAGCCCGTCTGTCTTGCCGAGGTAGGGATAATTGCGGCGGACGACGAGGCCGGGGTTTGAGACGCTGAGTGCTTTCTGCAAGCGGATACAGAACTCTTTTTCTTTTGTTCGTAAAGGGTCATAAAGTAGTCCGATGTCAGCATTACGCTTTACACCATTTAGCACAGGCGTGAAGGTATGAACCGCTATATGCAAAACATTTTTGCCCGAATGAATTTTGTCTGCAATAACTGATTCGATTACATTACGGTAAGAATGGTAGTATTTTTTAAGGATATCGGCTCTTACATTGCTGCCGGACTTTCTGCTTATATCAGAAAAGAGGTTCGGATGCTTCAATGACCGGTTCAGGTCAACAAGCAGGCGTGTTATTTCAGAGTAATAACAGCGCACACCGAGATATTCTGCAATCGCTCCTGCGAGTTCATATGAGCCGATATCAAAACCTTTATGGCTATTCAGCAGCTTTTCTTTGCCCTTAAAGAGATGCACGTATTCCTGAGGCACAAGATTGCCGCCGTGTTCGCACGAGATGATTATCTCAAATTGTTTATTCATTGAACACCCTGTTTTCAGCGAGGCATTCGCAAAGTTTTTCATATACTGTTTTCAGCCGTTTATGTGAAGGTTTTTTGCCAAGCGACTTGAGTATTCTCTGTGATAGAGTTCCTTCTTCTGTAATGATTTTCAGGATATTTTGAGATTCGACAGAAATTGGGTATTTCTTGCCGGCTTCCATTATAAGATGCTTCCACAATTCATTTGCAGTAGCTTTTGACTCAGGGAATCTGAACATCTTTAGATAACGCGTATTCTGAATTACCGCGTTTCCGCTATCGCGTATGGTGCTTTTAAAGACCGGAAGCAATGCATTCACTCCCCATACTTTCTGTTCTTCATAGCTTGCCAACTTCTCAGCCACAAGAAGTTTTAAGGCCGATATGACTATCTCAGCTATGGCGATATCAGCTCGCGGGCACTCCTGCGTATCCGCAATTCGTATCTCCATCGCGTTTCGCTCGTAACGGGGTATTGCTCCCCTTGAATTGAGCCATTCATTATTTAGGATATTCTCATCATCATATTTAGCTATATCCTTGTACATTTTCCCCAGTATCTTCTCTCTGTATTCAGCCTTTGTGAAGACAGGTTCAGGGATTATCTTTCCCATGATTGACGGAACCTTCCTTTGGTTCCGTGCATAATGCAAAAGGCGTGTATCCTGCAAGCCGGTGATCTTTCCTTCAACAACCGGCGAGCTGGCAGCAAGCGCAGGGATCATCGGAAGGAGAAGACGGACTGCTGCATGAAGCCTGCCTAATTCATCATCGCCTTTGAAAGAGAGATTTATGTGCATGCTCTGGACATTTGCCCAGCCGTGCCTCTTGCAGTTGAATATCCTGTCATAGGTTTCGTACACACTATGGTAACGGCGCGCCCAGAGCTTTGTCTCTTTCCGTGGATTCATCCAGGGATGCATGGCAGAGGGCATGAGCATTCCGCCCATCGGTCTGAGAATATTATTGATGTCTGTTATCTGTTTATGAAATGATTTTGAAAGCCCTTTGAGAGAGGGTACGGGTTCATTGTTCTTGATCTCCATGACATGAGAGACAAGCTCGTTCGACCATGCCATGCTGCCGTTGTAATGATCGGTTGTGTAACGTCCGGCAGCAGCGCGCAGCACTGCGTCAGATATCGGCATGACATCAAGCGTTTCACAGTCTGCGATAATATATTCCAGTTCAATGCCGAAGCCTTCAAAGAGTTTCAGTCTATTCGCAGCCACAGGTTAATACCACGTCTCCTTGCGCTGTTCTATCCTGCGCAATATGACGCGCATGATCCTCAGGTAAAGTTCTTCCTTGAGTATCGCGTCCTCAACACCATAGTCGATATTGGGATTGTCATTGACTTCGATAATGTAATACTTATCGCCATCCTGTTTTATATCAACACCGTATAATCCGTCTCCAATCAGGTTTGCGGCACGGAGCGCGGCACGGATGAGTCCTGTAGGCGCGTGCTCCACAGGGATCGTTTCAGCCCTGCCGTCTTCTGTCTTTAAACCGTTCGGGTCGCGTTTAATTATCTGCCAGTGTTTTTTAGCCATGTAATATTTGCATACGAAAAGAGGCTGACGGTCGAAGACGCCGACACGCCAGTCAAAAGGCGTTGAGAGAAATTCCTGGGCGATGATAAGCTCTGAACGGTCGAGCATCTTCCCTACATTCAGCCTCAGGTCTTCCTCGGTCTCCACCTTTATCACACCCTGCGAGAATGAACTGTCCGGCTTTTTCAGTATGCAGGGCAGGCCGAGCATGCTTGTTACATGTTTTGCATTTTCACGGTGAACTATGACCGTCTTTGGCGTAAGCATTCTGTTGCGCTCAAGCAGCTCCGCGAGAAAGACCTTGTTTGTGCATTTAAGTATGGACTCAGGATCGTCAACAACAACCAGCCCTTCTGCCGCAGCCTTGCTGGCAAAGCGGTATGTATGATGCAGCACGCTTGTGGTCTCGCGGATAAAGAGCGCGTCAAACTCGCTGAGCCTGCCGAAATCTTCCCTGTCGATAAGTTCAGCCTCCATGCCGAGCGACTCGGAAGACCTTATGAAACGTTCGATAGCCTTCGGGTTTGAAGGCTGTTCTTCTTCGTCTTTATCAAAGAGTATCGCGAGATCGAATCTCGGCGCCTTCTTTCTGGCGGTGAACTTTCGCCTCTTCTGGAAATACTCACCTGCGGCTTCAACCACAAAAGCGCGATGCTCTTCAGGTATGTCGTTCACTGCGATCGGATTGATATTCTGTATCTGCCATTTCTGCTCTTTGTCATTAAAGACAAAGATAGCCCGCAGGAAAGGTGACTCAAAAAGCTTAAAGAGATGAGTGCAGAGCGGGTCATGCCTCTTTGCCATATTCCGGCCGAAGTAGATGCTGAGCACAAATTCGGTTGACTGTATGGGCGCAAGGCTCTTCTGGATAAGCTCTTCCAGTTCATCTGAAGCAACGCGTATGATGGTCTGGGATTTCAGGTCCTGTATCGTGCTGATGCTCGGTATGGGCTTGTGCCCTCTTGCGGCCGCAAGCAGCGAGACATAGTAGCCTGTGCTCTGATAACGGTAGGACCGGCAGAGATTGAAGACCTTCACGTCGCGCATCGCGGCATAGCCGGGATCAGTAAGATAGGTCTTTGCAGCGACAAGTTCACTTCCTTCAAAATGAATGGGAAGATCATGTGGGTCATTGACTACAATCAGTATTGCCAATCTTCTTCCTTACTTTGCCTTTTTCGGTTCGATGATGAGCAGGTTCGCGTCATAGGTTAGAACCCCGAGAAGGACTGAACATAAAACCCTGTCTATCGAGATCATATAATGGTGGCTTTCAGAATACGGATTCGCGAGAAAAGGGTCAGCCACCATGACGGTGCGCTCCTCTCTGTTATATCCGTTCAACACGACAAAATGCCCTGCCGGCTCTCCCTTGACATCATCCCAGTCGTTCAACTCTCCTAACTCTCTTGGGCTCTGATAAAGATAGGTTGAACTGAGGCCGGTCAAGATCGGGGCAGCCCGGTTAAGGTATTTTCTGATAAGCGCCTTGGTCAGGTCTTTTAATCTGAGCTTGCCGCCAAGCTGTAGAAATTCAAGGAAGCCCTCTGTCGCCACATGAAGTTTGGGAACATTCTTTGCCGACATCTGCGCTTTCAGACGTTCCTGTATATCCGGCCCGTCTTCCGTAAACCATGTCGGGTCAAAGATGTTGAGGTTGTATGTGTAGATCGTTGCGGTATATCCGCGGTTCAAGGCGTGGCATGCAAGAAATACGGCAAGTGTGCCGCCTTCTTCAAGATATCTGACCTCTTTGACAACCTGATCCAGCGAAATATCGTCTCCGAAATAATTATATACCGCGTGCAGGCATGCAGGGCCGCATGTTGTTTCGGTGGGCTGGGCTAAGATATTGAAATCAAGGCTTTGTTTCACTTGCTGAAATAGGTCATATCATCACCTTATTTTCGGGTCGATCACACTGTTATTATATAACTTAAACTTGGCCAAAAATCAATTTAACTTTTTTCTAACTGTCTCAGTCAGATCTCTTTTTGAAAGGTATCAGGTCATACACAAGCCCTATTGTAGGCGTTGTGCTTATGACCTTTAAAAAGAGCTTGGAATATGGGATATGCTCAACCTCCCTGACCTCTCGCAGCTTCGGAATGAAGATGAACGAGGCTATGTACCTGATCAAGCAGCTCACAACGAATACCAGAAGGTACTGCGACTGGAACAATTGATTGTAGCGGACTATCAGGCTGCCTGTCATAGAGCCGGCAAATATGGCGATGCCGTTAATAACATTGTAATATGCGATGCCGGTCGCCCTTTTTTGAGGCGTTGTCGTGTCAAAGATGAAATTAAATGATGCTATCTCAAAACCTGCCCAGACAAAACCCGCGTAAAACTGGACTCCTATGAGATACCAGACTTCACCGGAAAAGACCCAGAGAAATGGCGCCAGAGGCATTAAAAAACCTGTCAGGCTCAGGACCTTTCTTGTTCCGAACCGGTCGGACGCCTTGCCCCAGACCGGCATGAAGATCAGTTTCGAAATGATGGCTGCCGCAATGATGATGGTATATGTCGAGTAGCTGAATTTCAGGTCGTTCAGCATATAGGGGGTAAAGAACGGCGCTGACATATAGACACATGCATTCATTAAACTAAGGTAGAGCACAAATGTGCCGTAGTTTCTGAACCGCGCCTGCCTGATGAACTCGATAAAACTGAATTCTGCTGATTCAGGCACTTCATACAGCGGCTCGTACTTTTTTCGCAGAAAGAAAAATGAGGCTATCCTGGAACAAAGAGCAAGTGAGAAGATCGTGATAAAGCCGATATACTGCATTTCAGGCGTGCTTGAGAAATTCTGAAGGATGCATCCTCCTGCCATGTAAGCTGAGAATGTTGCGAATCCGGTTATCTTGTTCCTCTTGCCGAAGTAAGCGCCCCGTTCATTTTCATTCACAAGGTCTCCCATCCAGCTGTTCCATGCGGGGCTCAGGATCATGCCGAACAGCCAGTAGAGGCATGCAAAGAATATCAGATGCGCGATACGGAATGTTCCGAAGAAGAATACGAGGGATATCGGAATGTACATTAAGCCTTGCAGCAGGGCCGCTGCTGAGACGAGATTTTTCCGCGACCTGAAGAGCCTGATAAGACTGTTGGAGTAGAGCTGTGAAAGTGAACCTATCAGCAGAGGCATGGAGCTTAACAGGCCGAGGCTTATATTGGTTGCTTTGAGAAAGACCGCAAAAGGGGCTAAAAAAGATTCACCGAAACCTATCATCGACGCGGCAAAGGTCCCGTCAATGATAGAGTAATGAAGGCTCCTCTTTATCCTGTCACTGCCGTTAGTCTTCATATCCTGCTTTCCATAAGCGAAGCAATGCGGGGAATAAATTCAGCTGTTAAATTTATTGCAGTGCTGATAAATATAATATTTGTTATTGCTTCCGGTCAAATTTCATATATAATTCATTCTATCAGGGAAGGATGGAACATTTGAAGATATTAACCGTAAATACAGGAAGTTCCTCTGTCCGCCTTGCCGCATTTATAAATACCGGCAGTGTAACAAAGAAGCTGGCTGACAAACATTTAAAGCTTGATGATAGAGCGCCAGAGACTTTACTGCGCTCTTTTCTTGAAGACTGCGGCAGTCAGAATATTCAATGCGTTGCCCACCGTGTTGTGCATGGGGGCACAAAACTTATTCAGCCATGTGTGATAAATTCTGAAATTGAGGATGAGATCGGCCGTCTTTCAGTTATGGCGCCGCTGCACAATCCCGTTGCGCTGAAATGGATCCGCATATGCCGCGAATTATTCGGGCAGAACATTCCGCAGGTTGCGGTCTTTGATACCGCTTTCTATTCTCAGATGCCTGAAGTTGCAAAGACGTATGCCTTGCCGCGTGATATCTGCAGAGAGCATGGGATAAGGCGTTACGGTTTTCACGGCCTTGCTCACAGCGCCATGCTGCAAAGATGGCAGGAGATTCGGCCTGATCTGAAAGAAAGCGGCAGGGTTATTTCGCTTCAGCTTGGCGCAGGCTGTTCTATAACGGCGGTAAGAGACTGCAAGGCGGTGGATACTTCCATGGGATTCTCACCGCTTGAGGGGCTGGTCATGGCAACACGTTCAGGAGATATTGACCCTGAGATAGTAATATTTCTTCAAAAGTCCGGAAGTCTCACATCTGATGAGATACATAAGGTGCTGAGCGAGTCCTCAGGTTTATTGGGTTTATCAGGCATCAGCGCTGATATGCGAGTGCTGCTTGAAAGCGACAAGCCTGAAGCGCGCCTTGCAATTGATCTTTACTGCTACCGCGCAAGAAAATATACAGGCTCATACCTTTCGGTTCTCAATGGGGTGGATGTCATACTCTTCGGCGGCGGGGTAGGGGAAAATGCTCCGTTGATAAGAGAGCGCATTCTCCATGATATGAAATGGTGCGGCATAGAGCTTGACCGCCGCATTAACAATGATACAATTGCTATAGAAGGGCGCATCACTTCATCCTCAAGCAAAATTGAAGCGTGGGTGATTCCCGTAGACGAAGCCGCAGTCCTTGCAAAAGAGGCGTTTACAATTATAGGAGGCTAATATGAGTAACGTTTTATCCGCAGAGAAATTAAAGTTAATGAACGCTTACTGGCGCGCGGCAAATTATCTTGCCGTGGGGCAGATATATCTTTATGACAATCCGCTTCTGAAGGAGCCTTTGAAGATAGAACACATAAAGCCGAGGCTTCTCGGCCACTGGGGCACGACCCCGGGACTCAACTTTATTTATGTTCATCTAAACAGGATCATTAAAGAGCATGATCTGAATATAATCTATATTGCCGGTCCCGGGCACGGCGGCCCTGCGATAGTTGCCAACACTTATCTTGAAGGCACATACAGCGAGGTCTATCCGCATATCTCACAGGATGCCGACGGAATGAAGAAGCTCTTTAAGCAGTTCTCATTTCCCGGCGGTATTCCCAGCCATGTTGCCCCTGAGACGCCGGGTTCGATCCATGAGGGAGGCGAGCTCGGATATGCGGTCTCTCACGCCTACGGCGCGGTATTTGACAACCCCGGACTTATCGCTGCCTGTGTTGTCGGAGACGGCGAGGCAGAGACAGGCCCGCTTGCAGCTGCATGGCATTCAAACAAGTTTCTAAATCCTGCCCGCGATGGAGCGGTACTGCCGATACTTCATCTGAACGGATACAAGATAGCCAATCCTACATTACTTGCAAGGATCAGCCATGAGGAGCTTGAAGACCTTTTTGTTGGATATGGCTATAAACCATATTTTGTTGAAGGGTCAGAGCCTGAGGCCATGCACCAATTGATGGCTTCCACAATGGATAAGGTTTTTGCAGAGATAAGATCCATTCAGAACGATGCCCGTTTAAACGGGGTGACAAAACGGCCTCAGTGGCCGATGATAGTAATGCGTACGCCTAAAGGCTGGACAGGCCCGAAGGAAGTTGACGGCAAGAAGACCGAGGGTTTCTGGAGGTCGCATCAGGTTCCTTTTTCAGAGATGACCGGCAATTCCGGCCACATCAAACTTCTTGAAGACTGGATGAAGAGTTACAGGGCTGAAGAGCTCTTTGATGAGAAAGGCATGCTTAAACCTGAGCTGTCTGAACTCGCTCCAAAAGGCGAGCGGCGCATGGGCGCGAATCCTCATGCCAACGGCGGCGCTCTGCTCAAAGCTTTGAAGATGCCTGACTTCCGCGATTATGCGTTAAAGGTAGATGCACCTGGGCAGGTTGAGGGAGAGGCCACTCGCGTTATGGGGTTCTTTATGCGGGATATAATGAAGCTCAATATGAAGAGCAGCAACTTCCGCGTCTTCGGCCCGGATGAGACAGCATCAAACCGGCTCGGCGCGCTCTTTGAAGTAACAGACCGTGTGTGGATGTCAGACACGATACCCGAAGACGACCATCTCTCTCCTGACGGAAGGGTGATGGAGATTTTGAGCGAGCATACATGCCAGGGCTGGCTTGAAGGTTATCTGCTCACAGGACGCCACGGGCTCTTCTCGTGCTACGAGGCCTTTATCCATATCATTGACTCGATGTTCAACCAGCACGCCAAGTGGCTGAAGGTCACGTCAAAAGAGATACCCTGGCGCCGTCCTATCGCATCTCTTAACTATCTGCTGACATCGCATGTTTGGAGGCAGGATCATAACGGCTTCAGCCATCAGGACCCCGGCTTTATCGATCATGTCGTGAACAAGAAGGCGGACATCATCCGTGTTTATCTTCCGCCTGACGCGAACACACTTCTCTTTGTGACAGACAAATGCCTGCGAAGCCGTGACTTCATAAATGTCATAGTCGCGGGCAAACAGCCTGCTCCGCAGTGGCTTGATATGGATGCCGCCATAAAGCACTGCACATACGGGATAGGCATATGGGAATGGGCAAGCAATGACAGGGGTTCGGAGCCTGATGTTGTCATGGCATGCGCAGGTGATGTCCCCACACTTGAAACGCTTGCAGCGGTTGACATTCTCCGTCAGCAGATGCCCGGCCTGAAGATACGGGTCATCAATGTTGTTGACCTTATGACACTCCAGCCGAAAGAGGAGCATCCGCACGGGCTCTCGGACAAAGATTTTGACACGCTATTCACAAAGGATAAGCCGATAATATTCGCGTATCACGGTTATCCATGGCTTATTCACCGTCTCACATACCGCAGGACAAATCACAAGAACCTTCATGTCAGGGGATACAAAGAAGAAGGCACCACCTCAACTCCCTTTGATATGGTCGTCTGCAACGACCTCGACCGTTTTCATCTTGTTGCAGATGTGATAGACCGCGTGCCGGATCTCGGTTCAGTCGCAGCTTACACCAAACAGTTTGTTCGTGATAAACTTATTGAGCATAAGCAGTACATCAAGAAGTACGGGCAGGATATGCCTGAGATCCGTGAGTGGACATGGAAACAAAATAATAGCTGAAAAATATTAAGGAGGGTTAATGATGAGATCAATAACAAAATCCGTATTGGGGATACTGCTGACAGCGTTTCTTTGCCTTGGTGCTTCAGCAGGCTGGGCGCTGCACGACTATTTCAAGAGCCTTGATACCAACAATGACGGCAAAGTAGACCTTCAGGAGTTCTCAGGCGAGATGAAGAAGTATATCTTTGATGAGCTTGATGCTGACAAGAACAATGAAGTGACTGAAAGCGAATGGGGCAGCGTTCCCGATATAACTGAAGAGAAAGAGCATGAGAGTGTTTTTAAGAAGATGGACAGGAATACGGACAGCAGGATCACCTTTTTTGAATTCTCAGATTACGCTGAGAGCAACTCAAACATACAAAAGGCATTTATGGGGCTTGATATGGACAAGAACAATCTCCTCTCTCCTGACGAGGTCTCATCCCGCCCGACGTTCAGGATGATAACGGTGCATTTTTAAGAGGCGATATATCTGACCAAATGGAATATTTGACCTTTTTCATCTTCGCGTTTACGTCAATCTTTGTCATCGTCAACCCGGTGAGCGGTATCCTTACATTCATTTCACTGACAGAGGGGATGAGCCCTGATGAAAGGAACGGCGTTGCGCTGCGTTCCGTGACCGTTGCCTGTATTATGGCGATAGTTTTTGCGGTTGCGGGCGAGGGCATCATGAGGTTTTTCAGCATCACGGTAGACAGCCTGCGCGTGGCAGGCGGCGTCCTTCTATTTCTCATAGCGATTGACATGCTTCATGGCAGGGTATCCAGAGAGAGCGTGACTCCTGAAGAGGTGAGGGATGCGTCAAACAGGGATTATGTGGCGGTATTTCCTATGGCGATCCCGCTGCTCACCGGCCCCGGCGCAATAACCACTGTCATCATATTGATAAGGACCGGCAGGACGCTGGAGATGAAGCTGATCACGCTTCTTGCCATTGTTCTCACATTCTTCCTCTCTTATCTTTTCTTCAGGTTTGCCAACACTATAAACAGAATAATAGGCGTCACTGTATCTCTCGTCATAACGCGCATAATGGGACTTCTTCTCGGAGCGATAGCAGTAAACTTTGTCACTGAAGGGTTGTGGAATATATATAAGTCGTTTAATTGATTTTAACTCTCGAAGGATAGGAGATAACCAATGTCTATTAATATCTCTTTCCATGGCGGTGTCGACACTGTGACCGGCTCGTGCCATCTGCTTCAGGCAGGAGGTTTGAATATCCTTGTTGACTGCGGGCTCTTCCAGGGCGGGACTGATATCGATGAAAAGAACTATGACGATTTCGGATTTGATCCTTCCTCTATAGATTATCTACTTGTCACGCACGGCCATCTTGACCATTGCGGACGGATACCGATCCTTGTCAAAAAAGGCTTCAAGGGGAAGATCATTACTACCGCGGCAACCGGCGAGATCGCAAAGGTAATCCTGCTTGACTCCGCAAAGATACAGGAAGAGGATTTTGAGAGATGGAAGAGGATAAAGAGGCGCAGGGGACAGATACAGCGGGAGCCTCTATATACAACACTCGATGCTGTTGACGCACTTGTGCATTTTGATCCAAGCGCGCGATATGAGACCCCGATCAAATTAAACGGAAGCGTAACAGCAACCTTCATGGACGCGGGGCATATCTTCGGGTCTGCATTCATAGAGATCAAGGTCAAGGGTTTTGGAACGCTAATATTTTCCGGCGATCTCGGCAACAGGGGCAAGCCGATCCTTAATGACCCTTCATTTCCTGAGAAAGCTGATGTGGTCATAATTGAAAGCACGTATTCAAACAGGAACCATAAAAATATTGATGACTCAGTGGCTGAATTCCGTCAGGCTATAATCGATACATTCAAAAGAGGCGGAAATGTCCTCATACCTTCATTTGCATTGGAAAGGGCGCAGGACCTGCTTTATTATCTGAGGGAATTTCGTCAGAACGCGGAGATACCTGCATGCAGTGTATATCTTGATTCTCCGATGGCGATCAATGTCGCCGACATCATGCACAGGCATCCGGGACTTTTTGATAAGGAAGCAGCCGGGCTGTTACAGCGAGGAATAGACCCTTTCATGTTCCAGGGTTTAAAGCTTACAAGGTTTCCTGAAGAATCAAGAAAGATCAATTTCATCAAGAGCAACGCCATTATCATTGCGGGTTCAGGCATGTGCAACGGCGGAAGGATAAGCCATCATCTTAAGCATAATATATGGAGAAAAGAATCTTCAGTGGTATTCGCGGGCTATCAGGCTGCTGGCACACTTGGCCGAAAGATAGTTGACGGCAACAGGAGGGTGAAGATCTTTGATGAGCCTTTCAAGGTAAACGCAAAGATATATACGATAGGCGGTTTTTCAGCGCACGCTGACAAGGATATCCTTTTGGACTGGCTGCGGCACTGCAAAGGTCTTGATAAACTCTTCCTCGTGCACGGCGAGCGTGACATTATTGAGGGATTTAGAAAAGATTTAGTGAAGAAGAAAATAGCCGCGAAGGTTAATGTCCCGCACCTGCACCAGTCGTTTGTGATTGGGTGAGCCGTTATAAAATCCTCTTGTTTTATACCTCAGCAACCTGATGGATAACTTCTGAGATATAACTTTGATATTTTACGCCGACCTTTTTTGCTTTAATTTTTATTTTTTCAATATCTTCGCTATTAACTCTTATGGTCATCGTTATATTTTTTTTCCTTGCCTTAAGAACCTTTTCTATTTTTTCCAGCTCTTTCCCATTTATTGGAGTATATGCTCCACGAATTAAGGCGTTTTCGATCTCTTTTTCTTCTTTGGATAATTTAATTCTATTCATTTTTTCACCTCATTTTTATTGTGTTTTATAGTGTAGCTGCGGCTTGGGAACAATGTTTTCAGGAATATATATTCCTCCTCAACAACACAGGGTATGATCCAAATGTATTTTTTGTATTCAAACTTTAAAACCATTTGATTTTTTCTGGTTGGGTGTTTTTCTGCTCCGATAAATTTTGAATCTAATATTTCTTCAAATGATGCGCCTCTTTCTTTTTTAAGTAGTTTATTCTTGTTTTCATTCCACCTGAATTCCTTCACGATTTAAGATTAACACAAGTAAAATGTATTTACAATTATAATTACATTAAAATAGAGTGAGTGACGAGTGCCGCTGTATCGTAAACATAACAGTGAAGATGGCAGATGGGGTTGTTCAAATGCCAATAGGTAACTTCCTATTACGTAGACATTTCTAAAATAGAGTTTCCGGTATGTTGCTTTATAACTGGTGGTACACTTTTGCATGTATGGCATATTAGTACCATGATGAGGTAAAATGAAAGCAGAACTTGTTTATCATGAGAAGAGATATTTTGAGGACAGTACATTTCAGGAGATAAAGATATGGAGTGTGCCTAAAAGTAAAGACAAGCCTCATGGCATCAAATACTCTTTTACCTATATTGCTGATAACAAAAGGGTGCTGGGATATGACAATGCAGAATATAAAGGAGACCACAGGCATTACAAAGGCAGAGAGTATCCTTATATATTTCACAGCCTGGATAAATTATGGCAGGACTTTAACAGGGACATAGAAGACTTCAGGAGGAAGAGATGAGGGTAAGAGATATAAAGATATCCATAAAAACGCGGGATGAATTGTTTGATGAGGTAAAAGGTGTCTGGGGAAAGCTGGAAAAAGGGAAGAAGGTTTCAAGGCACGAGGGAATATCTTTTGAAAGCCTTGATGCCATGAGAAAGGTTCTGACAGAGAAGAGGCTGAAGATACTGAAGACGATCAAGAAAGAGCACCCGCAATCAATTTATCAACTTGCCAGCCTGCTCCACAGGGATATTAAGAATACATTCAATGATGTCCGGCTTCTGGAAGAGATGGGGCTTATAGACCTGAAGAAGACCAAAGACGGCAGAGAGAAGTGTACTCCTGAAGTGTCATATGACAGGATTGTGCTTGAGATTCCGGTAGGGTAGGAGCCGCTAAAACCACTTCTTCCTCTTAAAGAAGAACAACATCGTAATCGCCACAGCAGCCATCAGGCCCAATGCAAAGGGATAACCGTAATACCAGTTGAGTTCAGGCATGTTGAGAGGGCTGTTTTCGGTCTTGAAGTTCATGCCGTAAAGCCCGGCGATGAATGTCAGCGGTATGAATATCGCAGCGAAGATGGTGAGGACCTTCATTACTTCATTCATCCTGTTGCTTATGCTTGAGAGGTATACATCAAGCATGCCTGAGATCATGTCCCGATAAGTCTCCACTGAATCTATGACCTGTATCGTATGGTCGTAAAGGTCGCGCAGGTATATGCTGGTGGATTCTTTTATAAGAGTTGTCTCATCCCGCTCCAGGGTGCCTATTATCTCGCGCAGAGGCCATACCGATCTCCGCAGGAATATCATCTCTCTTTTTAAAGAATGTATCTTCTGTAATGTTTCAGGCTTCGGATTAATAACGAGCTCGTCCTCTATGATCTCTATCTCTTCTCCGATATTTTCAATTACCTTGAAATAATTATCCACCACTGCGTCTATGAGTGAATACGCAAGGTAATCAGCGCCTGCCTTTCTCGTGCGTCCCTTATTGAGTTTGATTCTGTCTCTTATAGGGTCAAAGATGTCCCCGATATTTTCCTGGAATGTTATGACGTAATTACTGCCGATGATAATGCTTGCCTGCTCAACATCCACAAACTTTGTTTCTTGATTGTAAGTGAGCATTTTGAGGACGATGAATATGTAGTCGTCAAATATATCCATCTTGGGGCGCTGCTCTGTATTAAGGAGGTCTTCGATGACCAGCGAATGGATATTGTAATGTTCGCCCAACTTTTCTGCTATGGGAACATCATGAAGCCCGTCAACATTGATCCATGTGACCGTCGGCCTTTCTCTGAAAGGAAAGCACTCTTCAACGTTGTGAACTTCTCTTATCTCAACATTGATCTCGTCGTAATCAATTACAGTTATCTTAACTTGCTCAGCTTTTTGTTCACCGACAAAGACCGGAGCTCCGGGAGGAAGCCCTGATTTAGTAGATCTCTTTGACCTCTTGTATCTTCTTACTCTGTGTTTGACAGGCTTGGCCATTGGTCTGTTTATAACTTTAAGAAATTTCTCAGAAGGTCCATCCCTGCCTTTGTCAGTATCGATTCAGGATGAAACTGCACTCCTTCTATGAGAAGCTCTTTATGCCGCACTCCCATGATCTCATCCATGTCAGTCCATGCTGTTATCTCAAAGCAGGCAGGAAGTGTCTCTCGCTTAATGAGGAGGGAATGGTATCTTGTCGCCTCGAAAGGATTTGGCAGGCCTTTAAATATAGTCTTGCCGTCATGATGTATCATGGACGTCTTGCCGTGCATAAGCCGCGGCGCATTTATTATGTCTCCGCCGAATGCCGCGCCTATTGACTGGTGGCCGAGGCATACGCCAAGGATCGGGAGCTTTCCTGCGAAATGTTTAATGACATCAATTGATATGCCCGCCTCTTTTGGCGTACACGGGCCCGGTGAGATGACTATCCTTTCAGGGCTCAGCATCTCTATCTCAGGGATAGTTATCCTGTCATTCCTGAAGACCTTCACATCTTCACCCAGTTCTCCAAAGTACTGGACCAGGTTGTAGGTAAAGGAATCATAGTTGTCGATCATTAATAACATAGTTAAAGCTTCTCCGCCATCTCTATCGCCTTGAACATCCCTTTTGCCTTGTTCACCGTCTCCTGATATTCCAGTTCAGGGTCAGAGTCTGCCACAATGCCTGCTCCTGCCTGGACGCAGGCTTTATCATCCTTGAATATGATAGTCCTTATTGTGATGCACATATCCATATTACCTGAAAAATCAAAGTAACCCACGCATCCGGCGTACGGCCCGCGCCTTGCGGGTTCAAGCTCCTCTATTATCTCCATAGCCCTTATCTTCGGCGCTCCTGATACTGTGCCGGCAGGGAATGATGCCCTGAGCACGTCAAATGAGTCAAGCCCTTTTTTGAGCTTGCCCACAACATTTGATACTATGTGCATCACATGGGAGTATCTCTCTATCGTCATCAGTTCGGTCACTTTTACCGAACCGGTGACCGCAACCCTTCCGACATCGTTTCTGCCGAGGTCAACGAGCATTATATGTTCGGCAAGTTCCTTCGGGTCTGCGATGAGTTCTTTCTCCAATTCAAGATCTTCTTCCTTGGTCTTGCCCCTTCTTCTTGTTCCGGCGATCGGCCTCAGTTCGATAGTTTCGCCTTCAACCCTTACGAGTATCTCAGGCGATGAGCCGACAAGAGTGCTTCTGCCGGTATTCAGATAGAACATGTAGGGCGATGGGTTAATGACCCTCAGCGCCCTGTAGGCGTTCATGGGGTTGATGTCCGTCTCTCTTTCAAAGTTCTGCGATAATACGACCTGGATTATATCACCGGAGTTGATGTAATCTTTTGCCTTCTCAACAGCATCTTTAAATCCTTCTTTTCCGAATGAACTTTTTATCTCTGCCTTCTGTTCTTTCCCGGCATCATTACCTTTTCTGTTCTTTGGCGGGACAGCCTTTGCCATCAGTTTTTTTACTATGGCATTTATCTTTTCTTCAGCCTCTCTGTATGCCTCTTCAGGCTCTTTCCCTTCTGTGTATGCGTTGGATATGACCTTTATCGTCTGGCTGAGGTTGTCAAAGACAAGAAGCGTGTCAGTGAACATCAGAAAGATATCAGGGTGGTCAATGCCTTTATGGCGCATGTCAGGCAGCTTTTCAAAATGGCGCACCGTGTCATATCCGATGTAACCGACAAATCCTCCGAAGAACCTCGGAAGCCCTTCAGTCTTTACAGGCCTGTACTTTTTCAGCTCGGAAGAGATCACCTCAAGCGGGTCATGCTTAAACCTAACCTTCTCTTTTTCTGCGCCGCGTTTGATAGTTATGTTTCTGCCCTTTCCCTCGATTATCATTGATGGCGCGCTTCCGAGAAAGGAGTATCTCGCCCATTTCTCGCCGCCCTCTATGCTCTCAAGCAGAAAACCGGCTTTGGCCTTAAGCTTCAGGAACGCGGAAAGCGGGGTCTCAAGATCGGCAAGGATCTCCCTGTAGACAGGTATAAGATTGCCTTCTTTTGTTTTCTTTTTAAATTCCTCTATGTCAGGGTGCAGCATTTGACAAACTCACTCAATATTCATTATGATTTTAACTGTCTATTATAGAATAAAAAGAGTTAAAAATTGTTTTATTGCGGGTGTAGCTCAGTGGTAGAGCACAACCTTGCCAAGGTTGGGGTCGAGAGTTCGAGCCTCTTCACCCGCTCCATTAAAGATCAAAAGGAGTTAATACCGGCAAATCGGGATTAACTCCTTTTTTGTTTGATAGAGGATAGTTGAGAAAATGTTGTAACTTGCATCAGAAGATTGCATGTTGTTTTCAGCGGCTGACTTCACCAATATAATCCTCCCCCTCAGGCCGTGCGACTGCGGCAAGCTTACCATTAACGAAAACCTGTATGAATGGTGTTGCTGTGTTAATGCCGGCTGTTAAGTTTCTTATGTCACGGCCTATATTTGCAGCTATTGCCACTGCTTCGAGGTCAGTCAGGCCGGGTGATAGTTTGACACGGCAGGTTTTGGTGTTGATCAGTATGATAGAAAGTATCTTGCCTTGATATTTAGATGTTAAGCTGTTTGCAATCGTTTTCCAGTCATGTTCAGTAGTGTTTTGTGTTGTTTGTTCAGTCCGTTTCTCCGCTATTTTTTCCTGCCGCATTATTGATAACTTGGTCACTAACCACATCGCGCCTAACGATAACAGCCCCATTATTATTATGAAGACTATCAAACATCGCCCTGCTCTTTTTTTAAGGAATATGTTTGCCAAGGTCATCATCCTCTTGTTTCGGGACAGGTCTTCTGTCATTTTTGAGTCTTCTGATATGGTATCTTCGCTGATGTCCTGTATATCCAGGATGTTTCGTGTGCCTTCGCCTGTCAACTAAAGTCCGCCTGACAAATTTGCGTTCAGCGTCATCGTCTTCTTCATTTTGACGGCCGAACTCATTATCGTTTTTATCGTTATTAACCATATGAAAATCTCTGAATAAATTCTATCACAACTTATTCAGTTATAACAGCGGTAGTCGGCCATTTTGCCGGCAACAAAAGTTTTAAAATTTATGAATTGGCAATGAAAAGGTGAAATCTGGTAAAATTCTACTCGCACTTAAAAGGCGACGTACCCAAGTGGCTAAGGGGGAGGTCTGCAAAACCTTTATTCAGCGGTTCGAATCCGCTCGTCGCCTCCAATACTTTTATTGTTTGTCTGAGCCTTTTAAACTAATATATCTAATGCTATTTCCATCGGTTCGAAAGATTCCTTATCTTGTTTTGTTTCTACTTTCTTTTTTGTTCTTTGCACGGATCTCTCATGCTTCATACTTTCAGCCTGATGAGGCTGAGACTCAGATAAAAGAGGCTGCCGAATTCATAAGTTCAGGCAAATATGAAGATGCAGAAACATCGCTTCTAAAGCTGATAGAAAGATATTCTTCAGATGGCAGGGCCTTGTTTTTGCTTGGGAGGCTTTACCTGATAAAAGGGGAGGCTGTTAAGGCGGAGCAATATCTGAAGAAGGCAGAAGAGGCATACCCGCTTCTTAAAGATTATGCATTAAAACTTCTTGCCGATAATTATGTCAAGAGCAGGGAATATGAAAAGGCGCTTGATGCGGCAGCTCTGATAAAGAGCAGCATTCTCAAAAAAGAAGTGATGCTTCTCAGGATAAAATCCCTGCTTGCACTAAAAAGGGATGATGATGCGAGGAGAGAACTGCATGAATTTGTCCGTTTATATCCTCAGGAGTGGAATTACAAATGGATGCTTGCATCACTGCTTAGGGAAAGAGGCGAAACAGAAGCAGCTGTAAAGATCTATAAAGACATATATATAAGCGCATCCCCGCTCTCTACTGATGCGAGCAGAGAACTGAAACCTTTAAAGGCTGATATATTTACCAAGAGAGAGATATTAAAAAGGGCTGACAACTTTTTTAAAAATGGCGACTACAGGCTGGCAGAGCTTAATTACAATCGTGCGCTGAAAGGTTTTATAGATCCCATCAGGAAGAGAATAAAATATCAGATCGCTATGTGCCGTTTCAGGCTTAAGGATTATGACAGGTCAGCCGCCCTATTTGGCACAGTAGGATCTGCAAGGGCAAAATACTGGCAGGCAAGGTCTCTTTACAGGGCTGACAGGTTCGGAGAGTTTGTGCAGGCAGTAAATGAACTCCGGAAGAAGTACCCTCATGACAAACACTATGCAATGGCTCTCTTTGTTTACGCCGACGATTTCAGGAGAAAGGGTGATGTGAATGCGGCTACAGAGATTTATAATAGAATAACAGAGAACTCACCGTCAGATGCAGAGGAGGCGTTGTGGGGGATAGCGTGGATGAACTACTCTGCCGGCAATTATGAAACTGCGCTCGCAAGTTTTATCAGGCTCTCTGAATATAAGAAGAGCAAAGATTACAATAAGTACATCTACTGGAAGGCAAGGAGCATTGATAAGCTGTCTGAGAAGTGCCTTAATGATAAATCCGAAGGTGTGAATTGTCCGGCGCCGGGCAAGTATCTCATTAAAGATTTTGCTCCTGATAACAGCTATTACGGTTTGCTGATAAGGTTGAATTACGGTGTTGGAGAGATGCCTGAGAGGGCTGATCTTTACACGCCTGAAAGGCCGGAGGGCGAGAGCTTTGAGAGGATAGAGGCGCTTGCTCTTCTTGGAATGAGGTATGAGGCGGTGAATGAGATTGGTGCGGTTTTATCAAAATCTCTGGCCAACAGGGAGCTGTTATATCTCGGGTATCTGGCGAAGGGCATTGATGAATATAAAAGCATAATCAGATTTGCCGAGGGAGCGGATGGGAAGGATTTTCTCCCTCTGTCATACCCGCGGGCTTACTGGGACATAATAAGCCGTGTATCTGAATCAAAAGGCATAGACCCGTATCTTGTTGAGGCTCTTATCAGGGAAGAGAGCAGATTTGATCCTGCTGCGCTCTCATGGGCAGGGGCGCACGGACTTATGCAGCTTATGCCTGCCACAGCCGCCAGGATGAAGGCGGACGCAGGAGTTGTTCTGAATGACGAGTCAGACCTGCATGATGCCGAGAAGAATATTCTCATTGGGACGCAGTACCTGTCTTTTCTCTTAAAGGAATTCAGCGTATTGCCTTTTTCTATAGCATCCTATAACGCCGGCGAGAACGCGGTAAGAGGATGGATGAAGAGGTATCAAGGAAGGGCCTCTGATGAGATCATAGAGGAGATCCCTTATGATGAGACAAGGAATTATGTAAAAAAGGTCTTGAGGAGTTACTGGCGGTACAGGTTATTATACGGGCTGGATATTGAGGGATATTGATTTTTGAGTATAATTAAGCAGATAGATTAAAGGGCTTTACTTTTAGGTTTAACTTTGATAACTTACAAACTGACAAAACAGGAAGTCTTTAATTTCTTAAGGGAGGATGATGTCTTGGATAAGATAAAGTTGCTTGAGGAGAAGATAACGCAGGTGATCATAAAGCTGAAATCTCTTTCAGATGAGAATAGTTTGCTGAATTCCAGGGTGCAGGAACTCAAGGAAGAACTGGCGAAGAAGGATGAGCAGCTTATATCAGCTAAGAAAGAATTAGAGGGCGCCAATAAACTGAAAGAAAATATTGAAAAGCTCAACAGCGAGCGTGACGCCGTTAAATCCCAGATCGAGGGTTTGATAGGCGAGCTTGAATCCATAGAGCTTTAGGGGATTATTCTATGCGATCAATAGAGGTGCAGATCCTTGGCCAGAACTACTCAATAAAAACAGATGAGGATGAGGCTTATATAAAAAAACTCGCCCACTATGTTGACAGTAAATTAAAAGAGGTCTATAGCGCCGCCCCTAACTCCAATCATGTAAAGGTGGCGATCATGGCTGCCTTGGGCATAGCTGATGAACTCTTCAAAACCAGAGATGATCTGGAATCCTTTGACAAAATAGTTGAGGAGAAGACAAGGGTCTTGTCGAGCCTGCTTGAAGAGTAGTCCTGAACTATTCGGCTGCTTTGGATATTACCCCTTTTTTAGAGTGAATAATGGAAGAACATAACGTATTGATACAGGAGAGGCTCAGGAAGCTTCAGAAGCTTAAGGATTCAGGGATAGATCCTTACGGAGGCCCTTTTGCCGTAAAGGACAAGGCTGCGGATATCCATTCAGCCTATGCGGGTAAAAGCAAGGATGAACTGCTGCAGGAGGAGACCAATTGCACTATAGCTGGCCGCATCGTGGCGTTCAGGGGGTTCGGCAAGGCTGCCTTTGCCCACATACAGGATACGACAGGAAGGATACAGGTCTATTTTAAGAAGGAGGTTCTGGGTGAAAGTTATGACCTGCTGAAGAATATGGACATTGGCGATATAGCAGGTTTAAGCGGAACCCTCTTTAAAACGAAGACCGATGAACTTACTATAGAGGTGAAGAGCTTTTCCCTGCTCTGCAAATCACTGCGCCCCTTGCCTGAGAAATGGCACGGGCTTAAAGATATCGAGATAAGGTACAGGCAGCGGTATGTCGACCTTATCGTTAACCCTGCTGTGAAGGATGTCTTTATAAAGCGCAGCATGCTGATAAAGGCGCTCAGGGACTTTTTTGATTCCAGGGATTTCATAGAGGTTGAGACTCCGATGATGCATCAGATCCCCGGAGGGGCTGCTGCAAATCCGTTCATCACGCATCATAAAGCTTTAGGCATAGATCTTTATCTGAGGATCGCTCCGGAGCTTTATCTCAAGCGGCTCCTTGTCGGCGGGTATGACAGGGTATATGAGATAAATAAGAACTTCAGGAATGAGGGCATTTCAAAAAAACACAACCCTGAATTTACAATGCTTGAGTTTTATATATCTTATGCTGATTACAGATATCTTATGGACTTTACCGAAGAGCTGATCACTCTTCTCTGTAAAAAGGTCAATGGGGCTTTAAAGGTGCCGCATGGGGATGACGGCAGTGAGACGATAGACTTTACGCCTCCGTGGCCGAGGATGACTATTATGGAGGCGATGGAGAAGGAAGGCGTTGCTCCGGCAGTATTCAGCAGCATTGAGAAAGCCAGAGCTTTTGCATCTGCCAATAATATCGGTTTCGACAAGAATGCCTCGCATGGGAAGATATTAGATGAGATATTCAAAGAGAAGGTTGAGTGGAAGCTCATTCAGCCGACCTTTATAACAGACTATCCTGTTGAGCTCTCTCCGCTTGCAAAGAGAAAGAAAGAGAACCCTGACCTGGTGGAGAGGTTCGAGCTCTTTGTTGCAGGAAGGGAGATCGCAAATGCCTTTTCAGAACTCAATGACCCGGCCGACCAGAAGCAGAGGTTCCTTGAGCAGGTCGAGGCAAGAGAGAAGGGCGATGATGAGGCAAACCATATGGATGAGGATTATGTCCGGGCGCTTGAATACGGGATGCCGCCTGCCGCAGGAGAGGGGATCGGGATCGACAGGCTTCTCATGGTGCTGACAAACTCCCAGTCGATACGGGACGTGATACTATTCCCTCAGATGAAACCGGAACAGCAGCAAGGCCAGGAATAAAAAATAAGATTTCAATCTATATTTTATGAACCTTCCTTATCAGTTCTTCATAGCGATCCGCTACTTCAGAAGCAAGAAAAAGAGCCGGGGGATATCGTTAAACACTTTAATATCCATCGGAGGAGTTGCGTTAGGCGTAATGGCGCTGATAATCGTCCTTTCCGTCATGGAGGGATTTCAGAAGGATCTTCAGGAAAAGATACTCGGCGTCAATGCGCATATAGTTGTGCAGAGTTATGACGGCAGGATATCTGATCATGATTCCATGATGAAGACCATAAGGTCTGATGCTGATGTCGTGTCATCTTCCCCGTATATCTACGGCCAGGTCATGCTAAGGTCAGGCGACAGAGTGAACGGTGTTATCTTAAAGGGCATTGATCCGGCGCTTGAGGCGAAGACAACGGATGTGCTGAACAGCCTTAAAGAAGGGAGTTTGGCAGGCCTTAAGGAAGGCAGGGATGTTCCAGAGATAATAATAGGCATGGAGCTTCTCAGGACGCTTGGAGCATTTGTGGGCGATGAGATAGAGATGATATCGCCTGTAAGCGAGGTCGGGCCGCTCGGCATGATCCCCAGGATGAAGAAGTTCCGCATCGGCGGAGCCTTCAGGGTCGGGATGTTCGAGTATGATTCAGGACTTGCTTTTATCAATATCAAAGATGCGCAGAAGTTCCTCAGCTATGGAAGTTCGGTCACGGGAATAGAGGTGCGAGTCAATGATATTTATAAAGCTGAAGGGATAGCGGAAAGGATCGGCGATTCTCTCAACAGGCCGGGGACAGGGAATGCGGATGAAAGGATCCCTTCAATAAAGTATTATGCATGGGATTGGATACGTATGAACAGGAACCTTTTTTCAGCACTGAAGCTTGAGAAGATAGTGATGTTCATAATACTCACACTTGTGATACTCGTCGCATCGTTTAATATAGTCAGCAATCTGATAATGATCGTCATTGAAAAGTCGAGAGAGATAGCTATCCTGAAGGCTGTTGGCGCTACGTCCGCGGGTATCATGTTCATCTTCATGATCCACGGCCTGATCATCGGTCTTCTTGGCACTGCCTTTGGTGTTGCCGGAGGTTATATCGTATGCCAGATGCTTAAGACCTATAAGTTCATCAGCCTGCCTGCTGATGTCTACTATCTCAGCTATCTTCCTGTGAGGATGGAACTGTTTGATTTTCTTATCGTGCCTGCGGCAGCGATACTGATAAGTTTTCTTGCGACTATCTATCCTTCCTGGCAGGCTGCAAAGCTTCACCCTGTAGAACCGCTCAGGTATGAATAAAGATTTAAAGGAGGCAGCAATTGAGAATATTGATCAATGTCGGCCTGTTTATTTTTTTTCTGCTTGCAGTATGCGCAGTTCTCGCTTTTTGGAAGGGCGGGGATCCTTTCAGATGGCTGGGAGATAATATTGTAGTTTTAGGCAAGGCTGTCATCAGCATCGGAGACAGTGTTGATGAGTTTCTGCATAGAAGATAATTGATCCTGGATAGAGAGATGAAAATGGCTGTTGAACCACTGATAAAGATAAAAAATATATCTAAAACTTTTTCCGCGCCCGGCGGAGACCTGACTGTTTTAAAGGATGTCAGTTTTGAAGTGAAACGCGGCGAGATGGCCGCTATCATGGGCCCTTCAGGCGCAGGAAAGAGCACACTTCTTCATATACTCGGCGCGTTGGACAGGCCTACTTCAGGGAGCCTGCATTTCGAAGGGACTGACATGCTCTCACTTTCAAATGATGCATTAGCCGGATTCAGGAATAAAACCGTTGGTTTTGTATTTCAGTTTCACCATCTCCTGCCTGAGTTCAATACTATTGAAAATGTAATAATGCCTGCGCTCATCGCAGGGCTTAATCGTGAAGCAGCAAGGGGGAAAGCAGAAGAAGTTTTAAAATCCCTGGGCCTCTCCAAAAGGCTGCTACATAAGCCTGGAGAGCTTTCTGGTGGAGAGCAGCAGAGAGTTGCCGTTGCAAGAGCGCTCATGCTCGACCCGAAGGTTGTGCTTGCCGATGAGCCGACAGGCAATCTTGACACCCAGACCGGTGAGGAGTTATTCAATCTCTTAATTGAACTTAACAAAAAAGGCATCACATTCATTATCGTCACTCATAATGAGATCCTCGCTTCAAGATGCGGAAGGATTATTAATATGAGGGACGGTATTGTTGTTTGATCGTTATTCCTGAGTACCCCCTGCCCCGATATTTCCATCTGTGTTTATCTGTAATTAAAATAAAGCTTGACAAAAAAGATTATTTATAATTCAATGTTTAGTATATATCCATATATATAAGCCATATATCTATAATAACTGGTATTAATTATGATCCTTTATCTTGTGCGCCATGGAGATGCAAAAAGCAAAAATGAAGATCCCTCAAGGGGCCTTTCTGATAACGGGATTGTGGATGTTAAGAGGGTTGCAGGGCATCTTGCCGGGTTAAATGTGAGGGTGGAGAGGATATTTCACAGCGGTAAATTAAGGGCTATGCAGACTGCGCAGATAATGTCCGATGCTGTCGGGATTGATCATCCCATCACTGAAACAGACGGGCTTGCCCCTATGGATGACCCCGGGATATGGTATGAACGCATATGCGAGATGAAGTACGACGCTATGCTTGTAGGCCATCTGCCCTATTTGGGTATCCTTTCCGCATTGCTGCTTTCCGGGTCTCAGGATAACGGATTTGTGGAATTTGAGACGGGCGGGGTTGCCTGTTTTGAAAGGGCGGAGGATTGCAGATGGGAGCTGAAGTGGAAGACAGGGCCGGAGGAAATTAAATGATGACGATGCTAATAATATTAACAGCTTTGATTGCGGTTGTAATTATTTTATTGATTATTTTAATTACACGTAATCCTAATAAAAAAATGATGCAGATAGAAACTCAGTTATCATCTTTTGAGAAGAGCCAGGAGAGAACGGAGAGGGCATTAAGGGATGAGATAGCAAAGAACAGGGAAGAGACCACCAGCAATTCGAAACAATTGCGGGAAGAAATAGTGAATAGTATGACTAATATTGCAAACTTACAAAAAGACCAACTTGATATATTCTCAAAACAGCTTACTGCTTTGACGTCTTCTAACGAAGATAAGCTTTCTAAAATGAGAGAAACTATTGAAGCAAAACTGAAACTCATACAGGATGATAACACGAAGAAACTGGATCAAATGAGAGAGACTGTTGATGAAAAACTCCATGCCACACTTGAGAAGCGTTTAGGAGAATCTTTTAAGCAGGTTAGTGAAAGATTGGAACAGGTTCACAAAGGATTAGGGGAAATGCAGACACTTGCTGTTGGAGTCGGTGATTTGAAGAAGGTTTTATCGAATGTAAAAACCAGAGGCATATTGGGCGAAATTCAGCTTGGCAATATTTTGGAGCAGATACTTACGCCGGAGCAATATTCAAAAAATGTAGCCACCAAAAAAGGAAGCAGGGAAAATGTAGAGTTTGCGATTAAGCTTCCGGGGAAAGACGATTCAGGGGAAGTCGTTTATTTGCCTTTGGATTCAAAGTTCCCTCTTGAGAATTATCATGCATTAATTAATGCATATGAACATGGAGAGATTGCTGTAATTGACAGGTTTGTAAAGCTTCTTGAAGATGACATTAAAAAATGCGCCAAAGACATCCGTGATAAATATATTAATCCTCCCCAAACAACCGATTTCGGGATTTTATTTCTTCCGATTGAGGGACTTTACTCCGAGGTTGTCAGAAGACCTACGTTACTTGAAATCTTGCAAAGAGACTTTAAAATAATGATTGCGGGACCAACAACCTTATCCGCATTTTTAAATAGCCTACAAATGGGATTCAGAACATTGGTTATTGAGAAACGTTCAAGCGAAGTATGGAAGATTTTGGGAGCGGTTAAGGCAGAGTTTGGCAAGTTTGGTGCTATTCTTGAGAAGACACATAAACAGTTAAAAACAGCGAGCGATACAATAGAAGATGCAGCAAGAAAATCTCGCACTATTGAGACAAAATTAAGGAAAGTGCAGGAACTTCCTTCACAGGAGGCAGTTGAATTGATAGGTGACGTTGATGAAACTGAAAAAGATGGTGTAATTACATAAATCGCAAACCTTAATTAAACAAAGGAGGGCATCATGTCGGAGAAACTGAGTCATGAAGAGTTTATCAGAAAGGCTATTGTAAGTTTAAGGAAGGAGGGCTACAAGGGCATACACACTGTGTACTCAGGTTTCAACAACGCTTTCAAGAAGTATTTTGAGGGGGCCAATCCTGTTGATGAGACCAATAAGCTTGCAAAGGAAGGGAAGCTCGTCATCAGGCCTGTTAAGGGCGGGGTAATGCTCTATCTGCCTGAGGATGTCACACCTCAAAAGGACATTGGTGATGAGGCGCTCAAGAAGATGGGGCTTTAATTTAATATGTCTATCCGCCAGCAGACAGAAGATATAGAGAAACAGATTCTCCATCCAAAGGCCATGCTGAGTTCAAAGAGCAGGGGGAGGAAGAAGAAAGAGAGAGAAGGCGAGATCAGGACATGCTTTCAGAGGGACAGGGACAGGATCATTCACTCCAAGTCTTTTAGGAGGCTGAAGCACAAGACGCAGGTCTTTCTGGCTCCGAGAGGCGATCACTACAGGACGCGCCTTACCCACACACTCGAAGTTTCCCAGATAGCCCGGACAATTGCCAGAGCTCTCAGGCTCAATGAAGACCTGACCGAAGCTATCGCGCTTGGGCACGATCTCGGGCATACTCCTTTCGGGCATGCTGGAGAGGATGTATTGCGTGATATATATCCGGGTGGGTTCAAGCATTACAAACAGAGCCTCAGGGTTGTTGATGTCCTTGAACGCAACGGGCAGGGACTTAACCTCACTTATGAAGTCAGGGACGGCATAGTTAAGCACTCAAAGGGCAAGGGTGATATATTCTCACCCGGCAGTAAGAGCACGCTTGAAGGCCAGATAGTCAGGGTGTCGGATATAATCGCATATGTTAACCATGACCTTGATGATGCTGTGAGAGCCGGTGTCCTGAAACGTTCCAGCATTCCTTCAGGTTTTCTTAAGATAGGCGACACGCAGGCTAAAAGGATCAATACCATGGTGAAGGATCTGATATACTCATCGCTTGATTCAGATCTTGAATTTATCCAGATGAGCCCGGGCATTAACGATATCACTTATGCTCTAAGAGATTTTCTGTATGAAAATGTTTATGAAGGCGAGATAGCAAAAAAGGAGTTTAAAAAGGCACGAAAGATACTGCTTGACCTTTACGAATATTACATGGAGCATACAGAAGAGGTTTTTAATGAATATCCAAAAGATATAACCAGAAATAAAAAGAGAATGGTTTGTGATTTTATTGCCGGTATGACTGACAGGTTTGCCCTTATGATGTATGAGAAGCACTTTATGCCGCAGCCGTGGATGGTCTTTTGATATCACGGTTTCTTAAACCCGATTGTCTTGACAATGTCTGTATGTCCCCTTATAATTAAGAAAAAGTCTGGAGGATCAATATGACAAAAGCTGATTTAGCCGATAAAATATATGAAACAGTAGGCCTTTCCAAAAAAGAAGCTGCAGGTATTGTGGAACTTCTTTTTGATAACATGAAAAATATCCTTTCCGAAGGTGAGTCAATAAAGATAACCGGTTTTGGAACATTTCTTGTCAGAAAGAAAAGCGCCCGCAGAGGCAGAAACCCGAAGACCGGGGAAGAGATACAGATTGAACAGAGAAGAGTTGTAACTTTTAAGCCCAGCCTTCAGTTTAAATCCCTTGTTGAAAAGGTATAGATCTTATGGCGCCTTCAGTCCAGGGAGGGATGATTCCGGACAAGCTCTTCTATAAGATCGGCGAGGTGAGCAGCATCGCTGATATCGAGTCTTATGTATTGAGGTACTGGGAATCCGAGTTCCCTTTTCTCAATCCCAGGAAGAATAAGGCCGGCCAAAGAGTATATACCAGGAAAGATCTTGAAACGGTGCTCAAGATAAAGAACCTTTTATATAAAGAAAAATATACAATAGCCGGAGTAAAAAATAAGTTTGCCAAGCAGTCGGATGTGAAAAGTTCTGTATCGTTAGATACAATTCAGAGCGTTAAGAAGAAGCTTAAAGATATCCTTAAGACTCTAAAGTAAGACCTGGAAGTTTCTGTAGCACTATACCAGGCTGCAGTGCAGTAACGGTTATCAGACCCCATGTGTATGGGGTGACAGGAGTTCAGTTTTTTATCGGGGCGTGGCGCAGTCTGGTAGCGTACTAGTCTGGGGGACTAGGGGTCGGAGGTTCAAATCCTCTCGCCCCGACCATTAAACAGTAACATTGTTTATTATTAAATTTATTTTAATATCAAGCGGTTAGATGGCTTTTCTTTGTTTAATTATTTAAACCTTGGGTGGGCCATCCCCCCCTTTTTATTTCATGAGTAAAATGTTATAGTATTTACGTTACACCCCCATTAGAAAGAAGAGTTTTTTAGCGGGGATACTTCATGCCTCATTATTTTATAGAGTGGGTTCTCCCACTCTTTTGTTTTTTTGGAATATGAAATGGATATAAAGGAACTGGAAGATAAAGTGAAAAATATGATTGAGCCTGTTATTGACTCAATCGGGATTGAACTTGACCGTCTTTCGATCAGGAAGATGCATGGCAGCTACCTGATGAGGGTATTTATTGATAAGGACAATGGCATTACTATTGACGATTGTGAGAATGTCAGCCGGGAGGTGGAGGCGATTCTTGATGTGGAGGATCCGATTCCGGGCTCGTATGTCCTTGAGGTCTCTTCACCCGGGCTTGACAGGCCTTTAAAAGGAGCAAAAGACATTAGAAAACATATAGGCAAGACTGCAAGGGTTGTGATAAACAACCCTATAGATAAGCAGACTTTTTTTGTCGGGAAGATTGTACAGTGTGATGATATTGGGGTGGTATTGCTTTTGCCCAAGGATAAGGAAATAAAGATACCTTTTGAGAATATCTCGAAGGCAAGACTTGAAGTGGAGGTCTAATAATGAATCGTGAATTAATTCAGATAATCGAGCATATGAGCAAGGAGAGGGGGATTCCCAAAGAATCTATCATACTGACTCTCGAATCAGCTATCTTGTCTGCAGTAAGAAAGAAGATAGGATTGAAGCCTGAAATAGATATTAAGATAAATACAGAAAAGGGCGGAATTTCTATTAATGCGAAAAAGAAGGTAGTTAAAAAGGTTCTGTCGCCTGATGAGGAGATTTCTCTTAAGGATGCCAAAAAGATAGATCCTTCCAAAGAGATCGATGACGAGGTTGATACCCCTATATCTTTTGATAATTTTGATTTCGGAAGGATAGCGGCCCAGACAGCAAAACAGGTCCTGTTTCAGAGGGTGAAAGAGGCTGAGAAAGAGGCTATATTTGAGGAGTTCAAGAGCAAGGCCGGGCAGATCATCAGCGGTGTAGTTATACGCAGAGAAAAGGGTAACTATTATGTGACTCTTGGAAGAGCGGAAGCGACTCTTCCTCAAAAGTCAACATTGCCTTCAGAGACGCTCAAGAGGGGAGAAACTATTCGCGCCTATATAGAGGAAGTGAAAATTGTTAACAAGGCCCCGCTGATACTTCTTTCCAGGACACATCCGAGATTTGTTGCTGAACTCTTCAAGATGGAGATACCGGAGATTTACGACGGCCTTGTTGAGATAAGGGATATCGTGCGTGAGGCCGGAGACAGGACAAAACTGACTGTCATCTCGAAAAACTCCATGATAGACCCTGTCGGCGCCTGCGTAGGCATGAAAGGCACAAGGGTGCAGTCAATCGTCAGGGAGCTGAAGGGGGAGAGGATCGATATTATCCCCTGGACCGATGACCCTCGCACGCTGATACCCAAAGCGCTCAGCCCGGCTCATGTGGAAAGTATCGGCCTTGATGAAGAAGGTAAATCCGCCATGGTCGTTGTCAACGATCAGCAGCTGTCTATAGCTATAGGGAAAAAAGGACAGAACGTCAGGCTGGCATCTCAGCTGACCGGTTGGGAGATCGAGATAATCGGCGAGTCGGAATATAACAAGATGAGGTCGGGAAACACTGAATCTGAAGAACCCCGGAAGAATGAAGGAGAGTTCCAGGAGGAGCCAGCCTCTGAGGATGAAGAAAGCTAAGGGTTCAGGCGAGGCAAGCGATTCCGTATCTTTCCCGAAAATAACAAAAGATACCTCTGTCCAGTACCTTAAGGGCGTCGGCCCTGCACGTGCCAGGCTTTTTGAAAGGCTTCATCTGAAAACCATTGAAGATCTTTTGTTTCACTTCCCAAGACGGTATGAAGACAGAAGGAACCTCAGTAAAATATCTGGCCTCAAATACGGGAGCCATGAGACAACCGTAGGCCAAATAGTATCTGCAGGGATCGTCACAACCCGCAATAGAAGGATGAAGATATTTGAGGCCGCCCTCAGGGATGATTCCGGTATTCTTATCTGTAAATGGTTTAACCAGCCGTATCTCAAACAGTACCTGAAAGAAGGGTATGAGATTGTTGTCAGCGGCGTTGTAAAGGGCGGCAATAATGCGGCTACAGCCCTGATGGAGAATCCTGATTTTGAGCTGATCGGGAAAGAAGATAAATTCATTCATACCTCCAGGATAGTGCCTTTTCATAACGCCACAGAAGGACTTAAACCAAAACAGCTTCGAATCTTGATCTTTCATACTATCGAGCAACATCTTGATATAGTGCAGGATTATCTTCCCACTGATATTCTGGAACGGAACGGATTAAAGCCCCTCCCCTGGAGCATTAAAGAGGCGCACTTTCCTGAAGAGATATCTGATATAAGTGAGTTAAACAGGGGTATGAGCCCTGCGCACAGGCGGCTTATCTTTGATGAATTTTTTCTGCTCGAACTCGGCCTTGCCCTTAACAAGAAAAAGATGACGATAGAGAAGGGCATAAGTTTTAAAGGCAGGAGTGATCTCGTCACTCGTTTTATAAATGGGCTTTCATTTAAGCTTACCGGCGCTCAGAAGAGAGTGATAGAGCAGGTAAGTTTTGATATGGAGAAGGATGTTCCAATGAACCGTCTTCTTCATGGTGATGTGGGCTGCGGAAAGACTGTTGTTGCTCTTGTTGCCATGCTTATCGCGGTTGACAACGGTTATCAGGCATGCCTGATGTCGCCGACCGAGCTTCTTGCAGAACAGCATTACATAAACATTAAAAAGATGGCAGAGGGGCTTGGCCTGAATATCGCGCTTCTGACATCAAGCAGCAAAGGCGGGCCTTGTGAGGATATCTCAAGCGGGGCTGCACAGGTAGTGATCGGAACTCATTCACTTATTCAGGAAGCTGTGGAGTTCAAGGCGCTTGGCCTTGCCGTTATAGATGAACAGCACAGGTTCGGTGTTGTTCAGAGGGCGGATTTGAGGCGTAAAGGGAATAACCCTGATATACTCATCATGACCGCAACCCCGATACCCAGAACACTTGCATTGACGCTTTACGGTGACCTTGATATCTCTATAATTGATGAACTTCCTTCAGGCAGAAAGCCAATTATGACAAAGATATTGTTCCCTTCCCAGAGAGATGATGTTTACTCCCGTATTGAGACAGAGATATCAAAGGGCAGGCAGGCATATATAGTTTATCCTTTGATCGAGGGATCTGAGAAGTCAGACCTCAAATCAGCCATAGATGGCGCAGAGGCGCTCAAAAAGAAATTTCCTGATAAAAGGATAGGCCTTGTTCATGGCAAGATTGACCGCAATGAGAGAGAGTCTGTAATGGAGAGCTTCAAATCCGGAGAGATAGACATACTTGTTTCAACCACTGTTATTGAAGTAGGTATAGATGTGCCGAATGCCTCCCTCATGCTTATCGTCCATGCGGAAAGGTTCGGGCTTGCGCAATTGCATCAACTAAGGGGAAGGATCGGCAGGGGTGGCTATGAGTCATACTGCCTGCTGCTGGCTTACCCTCCATGCAGTGATGATGCAAAGAGACGCCTTAAGGTGATGGAGGCAACCGGTGACGGCTTCAGGATAGCTGAGGAGGACCTTGCAATAAGAGGCCCTGGAGAATTTTTCGGCACAAAGCAGTCGGGCATCCCGGAATTGCAGATTGCTGATATAATAAGGGACATTGGAATTCTCGAGATAGCGCGGAGAGAGGCGTTTGATCTTGCAGATGCCGACCCCGGGCTGAACCTGCACCCTTTACTTAAGGAAACTTTGGACAAGAGATGGGCGGGAAGATTAGAACTGGTTAAAAGCTGAAGGTGAAAAGTTTATAATTGCTGGTTCGTTAAATCTTCACTTCTGACTCTTGACATTCAACTCTTTTGGAGGATATATGATGATAGAAAAGATAAGAAAGAGTTTTAATGACGGAGTAGCGAATCTCAGGTGGCTGGCTAATTTCCTTGCAGAGCGTACAAGAGCTGAAACATCCATATTTAAACTGCGCTATGAAAGCAGCAAACTTGAGAACAGGATTGATGAACTTTACAGAGATGTCGGCAAGAGGGTGCTGGAGATCAAGGAGAAGGAGGAAAAGGATGTTTTTAAGGATTTCATTATCCTCCAGACGATTGATGAGATAAAGGCGCTGAGGAAAGAGATCGATGATTACAGCGGGAAGGAAGAGGAGTTTAAAAAGATCACATAATGATAATGTATATTATTTTTTTCATATACGGCCTCCTGGTAGGTTCTTTTCTTAATGTTTGTATCTACCGCATTCCTATGGGGTTATCTATAGTAAGGCCTGGCTCACTCTGTCCTTCATGCGGCAATCCTGTGAAGTTCTATGACAATATCCCTGTTTTAGGTTATATATTCCTCGGCGGGAAATGCAGGGCGTGTAAGGCAGGCATTTCTTCAAGGTATCCGCTTGTTGAGTTTCTCAATGCTGTGTTATACATTATTCTTGTAAGCAGATTCGGAACCGGTTCAGTTCCGGCGCTGATAGTTTATTGCGCCCTTCTTTCAGCTCTTGTTGTTATTACATTCATTGATATTGACTACCAGATCATCCCGGATGTGATAAGCCTTTCAGGTATTCCTCTCGGGCTTCTTTTCGGGGCGACCTTGCTTCCGGACCCTTTTTTAAGAACAGAACTTTTGGGGTTTAAAACTTCTTTCATCGGATTTCTTGCAGGCGGGGCCGGATTCTATATGATAGCCGTTTTAGGAAAGCTTGCATTCAGAAAGGATGCGATGGGCGGCGGAGATATAAAGCTTATGGGCATGATAGGAGGTTTCCTCGGGTGGAAGGGGGTGATCCTTACTACTTTTTTAGGGAGCCTCTTCGGCGCAGTTATAGGGATAGCCCTGATCGTATGGAAAGGCAGGGAGTGGGGAGCGCAGATACCGTTTGGCCCATACCTCGCGCTCGGAGCTGTTGCCAGCCTCTTCTGGGGGCAGGAGATATTGGCCTGGTACGGAGTTTTTTAGTAGGCTATATTTCCCGCTTTCCTGCAATAGAAATGTCCGGTTCTTGCCATTTTAACCCTTCAAAGCCCGTATCCTTGTCAGATCTATTTAAAATCCTAATGATCTCATAGGATAAACGCATTATTGGTTTTGAATATGTATAATAAAAAAATAATTATCCTTACTTATCTAAGCATTCACCCCACAGATCTTTGTTGTGGCTGAGAAAGTAATAATATGGAGTGAAAAACGCTATGTTAACTATCAAAGATGTATTGCAGTCAAAAAGTTCAGCTATCTGGTCAGTCTGTCCTGACGATTCCGCTTATAAGACAATGGAACTAATGGCGGAGAAAAATATAGGGGTATTGGTAGTCATTGATGGAGATAATGTTGTCGGTATAGTCTCTGAGAGAGATTTGGCCAGAAAAATAATCTTAAAAGAGCTGTCTTCCAAAAAAGTTTCTGTCAAAAAAATAATGACAAAGGACATATACTGCATCACTCCTGATAAGTCTGTTGAAGAGTGTATGGGTGTCATGACAACCGCTCATATCCGCCATATGCCCGTCTTTGAAAATAAGAGGCTGATAGGTGTCATAACCTTCGGCGATATTGCCAACGCGCTGCTTGTTGAACAGGAGATAAAGATACAGGATCTGGAGAGCTACTTCTCTTGCTGCGATTCCGTATCATTCGATCATGATGTTTGATCTGCATTACGGTTGCGTTGCAGTCAGGCAATTCAACTAACTCTCAGGTTTTTCCTCTCTGCTGTTATACTATCTGTCTTATGGCTGATTATAAAGTTAAAACAAAGAGCAGTCTGGTTGATTTTCTGGCTGATGCCGGATTCACGAGAACCAAGGTGAAGCAGCTGCTTAAACACAGGGCCATTGAAGTGAATGGAAAGGCGGCCAAGGTGCTCAGCCGTCTTTTGCTTGAGGGAGATACAGTTTCGATAAGTAAAGAGAGAAAAGAAAAGAAAGAGATAAAAATGGTTCCTCCAATGGGTATCAAGGTCATTTATGAGGACGATGATCTCATAGTCATAGAAAAGCCCGCCGGCCTGCTGACAATAGCCTCTGAGGCAGAAAAGATTAAGACTGCGTATTATCAGCTGAACGAATTCTTTAAGATGAGGGCTCCGGGAACAAATGAAAGGTTATTTATTGTTCACCGTCTGGACCGGGATACATCAGGCCTTATCGTCTTTGCAAAGAATGAGAAGACCAAAAGGATACTCCAGGGGAACTGGGATCAGGTTGATAAACGGTATTACGCTATAGTTGAAGGCAAGCCCGTGAAAGAAGAGTCTGAGATCAGAAGCAGGCTGAGCGAGACCAAATCGCTTAAGGTATATAGTACCCGGCATTCGGATGATGGAAAACTTGCTATAACAAAGTACCGGGTACTAAAGAAAGGATCCGAGTATTCTCTTCTTGAAATACTGCTTGAAACAGGACGTAAGAACCAGATACGCGTTCATCTTTCTGATATCGGCCATCCTGTGGCCGGCGATAAAAAATACGGGGCAAAGACAAATCCTTTCAGCCGTCTCGGGCTGCATGCCTGCCTCCTTTCATTTAAACACCCGGCTACCGGGATCCTATTACGTTTTGAGAGTAAACTTCCGGCTGTGTTCGGTAAGTTCAACTGAAAATCATATCAGGTATGAGGCCTGCCCCCGCCAAATGACAACAAAGCAAAACATTGAACTTAATGGCCAGTTCCTTCATGCCCTCCGTATCATTGAAGATTCTGACATGAATGTCTTTATCACAGGAAGGGCGGGCACGGGCAAGTCTACCTTGCTTCAGTATTTCAGGGAATCCACGAAAAAGAATATCGCAGTACTTGCGCCGACCGGCGTTGCGGCAGTAAACGTCAAGGGGCAGACGATCCATTCATTCTTCAATTTCAGGATAGATGTTACCCCTGACACGGCCGGCAGGATAAAGCCGAGGGATAAAGAGATATACAAGAAGCTGGATGTTATTGTTATTGATGAAATATCAATGGTGAGGGCTGACCTGCTGGACTGTGTTGATATATTCCTTAGAAAACACGGCAGGAAAAAGTCACTTCCGTTCGGCGGGATACAGATGATATTTATCGGGGACCTTTATCAGCTGCCGCCTGTTGTGACGTCAAGAGAAAGGGCTCTTTTTACGGATTACTACAAGAGCCCTTATTTCTTCAGCGCCAGGGTCTTTGATGATGACCTTTTCTCAAAGATGTCTGCTAAGAGTGCGCCTTTTGAAATGAACTTCATTGAGCTTGAAAAGGTCTACCGCCAGAAAGATCAGAAGTTTCTGGATATCCTCAACAGTATCAGAAATGATACTGTCACTGATGATGATATTGCAGAAATAAACAAGAGATATGATCCTGGTTTTGCCGAACCTCCCGGTGATTTTTATATTTACCTCACAACGACAAATGCCCTTGCGGAAAAGATCAACATGATCAAGCTTGCGGCATTGAAAGGCAAAGAACTTAATTATAAGGGCATTGTAAACGGGGATTTTGAAGGCAGAACCCTTCCCACAGCCTTGGATCTTACGATTAAAGAAGGTTCACAGGTAATGCTCCTCAACAATGACTCACTCGGCCGCTGGATAAACGGAAGTATCGGCAGGATAGTACAGGTTGAGGAAGTCGGGGATGCTGCTGATGTCATGTGGGTGGAACTCTCTGACGGCGAGGTTGTGGATGTTACACCCTACAAATGGGAGATGTACGAATTCTCATATGATAAAAAGACCTCCAGGATATTGTCTGAGAACATCGGTTCCTTTACTCAATATCCTCTCAGGCTCGCATGGGCGGTGACCATCCACAAATGTCAGGGCATGACTTTTGATAAAGTGATAATAGACGTCGGAAGCGGCACATTTTCTCACGGACAGCTTTATGTCGCATTGAGCCGGTGCACTACATTTAACGGGCTTGTACTGAAAAGATTAATCAATAAAAAAAATATCCTGCTCGACAGAAGGATCGTGGATTTTGTTACACGGTATCAGTATAAAGAGGCAGAAAAGCATCTCTCGATCGAAGAGAGGTTTGCCATCATTGAGAATGCGATACTGTGGAAGAAAAAACTTGAGATAATATACCTGAAGACAAAAGATGAAAAATCAAAGAGAACTATCATCCCTGTATATGCCGGAGAGATGGAATATAAAGGCAGGAAATTTCCCGGCCTTAAGGCATTCTGCACCATTGCAAAGGGGGAGCGGGTATTTCACATGGAAAGGATACTTGATATGGAGATGGTTGACTGATATACAGAATTGCAACTGATTTAGTGCCGGGCTTATTCTATTATAGATGCTGTAATTTCCTGCGTATCAGAGGCAGAAGACGGCAGGCCTGCTGTTAACTCCATAAAGCTTTTTGAGAGGATCTTCCTTGCGCTCGCATCACGCACATTTCTGTCAGCAGATCCAAAAATTACCGCAATGACCCGTTCCCCATTTTTAGATACTGTTGCAGCAATGGAGAATCCGGCAGCCCTGAAGTATCCTGTTTTGAAGCCGTCACAGCCCTCAAAACTTCCGACAAGATGATTGTGGTTTCGCATAACAAGCGGTTTTGGACTGTCTGTGCGGAAAAGGCGCTCTTTTGTTGAAGTATATCTCAAGGCTTCCGGATGGTTAAGCAGTTCCAGGCATAACTTTGTTATATCCCGCGGGGTAGAAACATCCGGCTTGCCTTTGTCAGGAGGGAGGCCGTTCACAGTGGTAAAGGTGGTATCGGTCATGCCGAGTTCCTGCGCCCGCTTGTTCATGATAGCGATAAATTTGTCCTTGTTCCCTGTGTAATGAAGCGCAAGCGCAAGCGCCGCATCATTTGCTGACGGAATCATGAGGGCATAGATCAGGTCGTCCACAGTATGCACTTCGCGTTCTTTCAAATATACCTGTGATCCTCCGACCTTTGCTACTTCTGCTGATATAGTGACTTTGTCCTGAAGAGTTATATGTTTTGCTTCTATAGCCTCTAAAATAACAAGAAGGTTCATCATCTTGACCATACTCGCAGGGTAGCCCTTAACATCCGGATTGTCCTCAAAAAGCACTTTGCTTGTAGCGGCATCAATTGCGATAGCGCCTAAATATGGATTTTTTGATATTTTTTGTAAACCAGACTTGAGTGCTTTTGTTTTGGCTTTCCTGGTCGTCTGTTTTTTCTTGATGGTTGTGGTATTTTTCTTGGCGGCGTATGTTGAAGGTATCGGTATTGTGCATAGAAACGCAACAATAAGAAATGCAGAGATAAATAATAATAATGAATGTTTTTTCATAGGCATTGTCTTTAACTTTTATTATTATATGAATTATGGAGTAATTAGACAAGATTTTTTTTAACATGAATAATATTTTCACCACCCAAGCATCAATGTGATTTGCAGAAGGCCCATGTCGGTTAATAAAAAAATAATCTTTAACCAGCGCTCCGCAATAGAAAATATATCAAAGTTAATAAAAACAGATCAGGCAAAATCAATGAGGAATTCATCAGGTTTTCATATGCCTTTTTTTCTGTAATAAATCCTCAAATAGGGAATGCTCTCCATATGGTTTCAGATCTGCTTGAGTTAACCCATTGATTTTTATAATTCTTTAATATGGCATAAATTTTGCTTTACAGTGGTAAACTGTAAAATTAGATATGATTGTCAAATTAAATAAGGGGAGGTGAGAATGAGCAAGTAAAACAAGGTGGAACTGTAGTAAAATTAGAAGTAAGCAGTTAATCTGATAAAGATTATGTTGTTAAGCTTTTGAAAGAATTCAGGCAGCACAAAAAAATCAAACTAACGTATTTTAAAAAGGGGAAAAGAAAAATGTATAAGAAGATGATGAAGCAGATTGTCATGGTTTTAATAGTAGCAATGGTATTTGTCGGATGTGCCAAGAAGCCGGAAATGGAGCTCAACAGCGCTCAGGCTGCATTGACCGCTGCAATGGAAGAGGGAGCCAACAAGTACGCTAAAGACGAAGCAAAGGGCCTTAATGATGAGCTTCAGGCTGCATTAGATGAGATGAAGGTACAGGAAGGCAAGATATTCAAGAATTATGACAAGACAAAAGAGATGCTTGCTAAAGTAAATGGCGGTGCAGAAGCACTTAAGGCAAAGATCCCCGGCCTCAAACAGCAGGCTAAAGATGCTGCACAGGCTGCCGCAGATGGCGCAAAGGCATCTATTGAAGAGGCAAAGGCTCTGTTAGCAAAGGCACCAAGAGGCAAGGGTTCAATGGCAGATATCGAAATGATGAAGGCTGATGTAACCGGGCTTGAGGCTTCTCTTGCTGAAGTTCAGACATTGATCGATACAGAAGAATACTTCGTTGCAGCAGATAAAGCCAATGTTATCAAGACCAGCGCAGCAGGCGTTATTGACGCGGTTAATCAGGCACTTGCGAAAAAAGGAAAAAAGTAGAAAGTAAGAAGTAGAATATAGAATCATGATTAATGGAGAGTTCTGGTTTTGAATAGGTTTTTGATAAGAAGTTTATTGATTTTCTTATCGTTAATTAGTCTCTCAGGCTGTAAAGATGCACCAGTTCTTCCAGAGGTTACCAGGGCCAAGGCTCAGGAACATACCCTCTGGAAGGCTGGTGCAGAATTATATGCGCCTGAGGATTACAGGAGCTATATTTCAGCTCTGAAAAACGGCAGGGAACTTCTTGTAACTGAAAATTCGAAGTTTGCATTATTCCGGGATTATGAATCCGTACAGGAAAAATTCCGGAATATTATTTTAACCGGCGAAAAGGTGCAGCAAAAGATACAGGAAGAAAAAGACAAGATATCAAAAGTTGTAACGGATAAGACTGCATTTCTGAATGACAGGATAAGAACCATGAGAAGGCTGTCCTCATTTATTAATGAGGGGCGTATTTCATGTAAATCTCTGACAACAGCTGAAGTTCTGCTGAGCGAATCACGATTGATGGCCAAGAAGGGAGATTTATTTGCTGCGGAAGACAAGCTTGAAGAAGTTTCCAAGTTTACGGAGTTGGCATTAAAAGTGATGTCGCCTATACTCAGCCGTTATTCTGACGAAGCCCAGATAAAGAAATGGCGTTCATGGGTCAATGAAACCATTCAAAAATCAAAAGACAGGGATATTTATTCGATCGTAGTGAGCAAGATCGATAAGAAGCTGATTATTTATAACAGAGGCATCCCATACAGGACATATGAAGTCGGCATCGGGATCAACGGTTCAAAGGATAAGATGTATGCAGGCGACAGAGCTACACCCGAAGGGAAGTACAGCATTTCCAAGAAAACATCCAATAGCCGTTATTATAAAGCCCTGCATATCAACTATCCGAATGACGATGACCTGAAGCAGTTCTCTGTTCTCAAGAGAAAAGGAATTATTCCTAAAACAGCCCATATAGGCGGCCTTATTGAAATACACGGCGGCGGAAAGAACGGAATGACCTATGGGTGTATAGCCATGGAGAATGCCCATATGGATGAGCTTTTCAAAATAGTTGATGTTGGTACCCCGATAGCTATAGTAGGATCTGTCGAGTTTGAAAACAGTATTTCATCAGCTATGAAGGGACTTTAATGATGATCATTAAAAGAGCGGTACAGATATTAATAGTACTGCTTGTTGCAGTCTTCTTTTCCCTGGAGGGTATTGGTTATTACCTTGCCGGCAGAAGCGGCAGCGCTGTTGTTGGTACTGGCGCGGAGAAGAATTCCAAAGGGACTCCGGCTGCTTCATTCAAGGGCAGCCCTGCAGCTCTCAGAAAAAAGATCGCCTCTCTTTCTCCCAAAGGAATCTATATAATAATCGATACCGCGAGAAACAGGCTTTATATGAAAAAGGGGGAGGAAATATTGCGTGAGGCTGTGATATCAACCGGCAGCGGCAGCATATTAAAAGACCCTTCCGGCAAGAGAGAATGGGTATTTGACACGCCAAGGGGTGAACGTACTGTAAAGTCGAAGATCACGAACCCGGCATGGGTGAAACCTGACTGGGCCTTTGTTGAGGAAGGTGAAGAGATACCTGCTGATAACAGGGACAGGGTTGAAACCGGGATGCTGGGGGATTATGCCCTTTCCATTGGTAACGGTTATTTGATCCACGGCACTTTATATACAAGACTGCTCGGGAGAAGTGTGACTCACGGATGCGTCAGGGTAGGGGACGAGGACCTTGAGTTTGTTTACAAGAATACACCGATAGGGTCGAAGGTGATAATTTTTTAGAATGCGTTTTTGGCGAGCAGTTTTTCTAATCCATATCTTTTTTATCCTCTTTATAAGCGCGGAAGCTTTTTCAGAAACACTGCCAGGCCGGGCGGAGGAACGCCTGCTTCAGTCAGAGCTGCAGGTTGCGCAGAAGACCAATATCTATTTCATCCTCGATCTGGAAAAGAACAGGATATACTTTAAAGCGCGCGGGATCGTATTAAAAGACCTGGAGATCAAGGAAAAAAGATTTTGGGGAGCGGCTGACACTGTAAAATTATATGTCATGACCGGTAAGGCCGCGCGTTCTGAACCTCGCAGAGATGAGGTCATACCGGAAAACATAAAAAAAGATGAAAAGGTTCCTGTACCGGCCATATCCACTCCCGCTCCCGCAAGTGACCTCAAAGCGCTGGAAGTGGATGACATGCCTGCAAGCTTCATCCTTAAACTTGGTGAAGACCTGACCGTCTCAGTGAGGCCTGATAAGAAAGGGAAGATTCCCGGTCTTTATTCCATCGTCAATACATTAAACTGGTATATATCACAGCCGATGCTCACGGTGTGGCATACTTTGAAAAAGAGGCCGTATAGAGTATTGAATCTGGTTTTGGATGAGAAGGATGCCCAAGCCTTGTACTGGTCGCTATATGAAGGCACAGAGGTTTTAATATACAATCCGCAGAACCATTAATTTGATCCGGGCTGATCCTTATCAAAATGTCATCAATTAGGCTGCGCAACCATCTCAAGAACTCCAGGCGGTTTCGTCGTCTTTCGCTTTACTTCGCGTTAGGTATTATTGCCCTGATAATCTACGAATGGCGTACCTCTTTTATTCAATCATGGGTTTATTCAAACTATGCCAGAAAATTGCAATTCACACTCGGTTCCGGCCCCAGCCCGAGTATTGTTTTTCCTGAGAAAGGCCCTTTTGACGAAAGACGCGGTTATGTAAGTATCCCTGCATTTGTCATCAATCTGGAGAAAAACAATTATGAAATAATCCGTCAGGCCCGCTTCAGCCCGGCCCTTGAAAAGGCTGTCAGGGACGGCATAACTCCTCCATATAAAGAAAAGAATGTGGCCGGGTTGAGCATACTTGACAGGCTGGGCATGCCTCTCTATGAAAGCATCCCGAGCGAAAGGATATATGCCAGCTTTGAGGATATACCCGAGGACATTATCAAGATACTGCTCTTTATTGAAAACCGCGAGCTGTTAAAGCCGGCAGGGGATACACAGAATCCTGTCTTTGAGTGGAACCGCATGGCAAAGGCCGGAATCCAGTATGTCGGGAACAAGATCGGCCTGCCTATAGCGGTTGAAGGCGGAAGCACCCTGGCCACGCAGCTTGAGAAGTATCAGCATTCTCAGGGAGGACGTACTGCCGGGGCGAAAGAAAAGATACTCCAGATAACTTCCGCAAGCATCAAGGCTTACAGGTCAGGACGCGATACTACGGTCTCCAGGAGGGAGATCGTGACTGATTATATTAATACGATGCCGCTGGCATCAGCAGCCGGATACGGTGAGGTCAACGGGCTTGGTGAGGGCTTATTGGCGTGGTTTGGCACAGATATCAGGGAGGCGTCTGATATCCTGCGTTTAAAGGAAAGCCCCTCTTCTGATCTGAAATTGCGCGCCGAGACATTCAAAAAAGTCATGGCACTTTTTCTTGCGGTGAAGGCACCGACCGATTATCTTGTAAAAAACAGACAGGCACTATTGCAGAGGATAGATCACTTTACAGGCCTGATGCTGAAGGAAGGCGAGATCACCCCTGAATTTCATGATGCGCTGAAGTCCCTCCCCCTTGAATTCAGGACAGGCAGGATGAATGTGACGAAGGCGCCTTTTGCCGAAAGCAAAGCTCCGAACGCTGTCAGATATCATCTTCTCAAGGTGCTGAACTTACCCGGCTTTTATGATCTGGGCCGTCTGGACCTGACTGTTAACAGTACGCTGGATGCGGATATTCAGAAAAAAGTCGCGAATATGCTTGGACAGCTCTCTGACAAGGAATTTGTAATGTCTGCGGGGCTGTCTCAGGAGCGTATGCTGAAGCACGGCGACCTGAAAAACATGATCTATAGTGTTCTTCTATATGAGAAAACACCTTCCGGCAACGCACTAAGGGTGCAGGCTGACAATCTGGACAAGCCTCTGGATATAAATGAAGGCGTAAAACTGGATCTTGGTTCAACGGCAAAGTTAAGGACACTTGCGCATTATCTCCAGATAATATCCGAGGCATACGAAAAGATGTCCGGCCAGACCCCTGAGGCGCTGAGAAATGCCCCCTCTCTTCATAAAGACCCTATCTCCAGATGGATAGCTGAAGAGCTTTCAGCGAGACCGGGACTGTCCCTGTCGCAGGTTCTTGAGGCAGCTATGGAGAGAAGATATTCCGGTAATCCGTCTGAGGTATTTTTTACCGGAGGAGGGCAGCACAGGTTTGAGAATTTCAACAAAGACGATAACAGCAGGGTAATGACGGTTTATGAAGGGCTGAGAAATTCCGTCAATCTCGTCTTTGTACGCCTGATGCGTGATATTGTTTCTTATCATACGGCGCGACTGGACATTGATACCGCAGTTGTAATGAAAGACCAGAAAGATGCAAAGCGAAAGGAGCTTCTCACCATTGCTGCTGACAAAGAGTCGCGTGATTTGCTTTCCGGATTCGTGGAAAAGTATAAAGATGTACCGCTTAACCGGGCTATTAAAAAACTACACAGACATCCGCTTGAACTTTGGACGATAGGTTATTTGGAGGCACACCCTCAGGCGCAATGGCAGGAGTTAGTGCAGGCCAGTGCAGTTGAAAGAGAACAATCCAGCGCATGGCTTTTTTCACCGCGCAACAAACATGCCCAGGATATCAGGATCAGGATACTGATCGAAGAAATGGCATTTGGGGAGATACACAAGGGATGGCAAAAACTCGGGTACCCGTTTGACTCTCTGGTTCCATCATATGCCACTTCTATAGGCAGTTCGGCAGACCGGCCAAGCGCGCTTGCAGAGCTTATGGGGATTATAGTAAATGACGGGCTGCGTATGCCGGCGCTCAAGGTGACATCGCTTAACTTTGCAAAGGACACCCCGTATGAGACCGAACTTTTCCTGAAGCCGGTTGCGGGTGAAAGGGTCATGTCAACGGAAGTAGCAGGGATCCTGAAGAAAGCTCTGGCAGGAGTTGTTGAAGGCGGCACGGCACGCGCTGTTTCAGGCGCATTTAAAGGGACTGACGGCAGCCCTTTGGCAGTTGGGGGCAAGACCGGTTCAGGTGACAACCGGTTTGAAACATTTGGAAAGGGCGGAACCCTTATCAGTTCAAGAGTGGTAAACAGGACAGCCACCTTTGTTTTTTATATAGGTGGCCGCCATTATGGTGTTATCACGGCATTCATGCCTGGTGAGGAAGCTGCGGATTATTCCTTTACCAGTTCTTTGCCTGTGAATATTCTGCGCCTTCTGGCGCCAGGATTGAAGCCGATGATCCTGACTGATAAATAATTCCAGGACGCTGATATTTCAAAAGTTATATAATTATGATTATGAAAGCTGAGATCCTATGATACAAGACAGATTATTTAAATCGTCTCTTCACAAAAAACTCGTGGCAATGATGCTTTTTCTCAGCCTGAGCCTGATATCAATACTTATATTTCTGTATTCCCAGTCAGAGAAAGCGATATTCAATGAGTTTGAAAGACAGACGGCCGAGCTTTCAAAGGCGATACAGATCGGCATGGAGGAGGCCACGAGCAGCGGCATAACAGATGAAAAACGCCTGCAGGGCTTTCTTGGCAAGCTGAATGCAAAAGGTGTAAAGGAGATATCTGTTATCAGCACGTCAGACAAGATCATCTCCAGCACAAACCCGAAGGATGTGGGCAAGTGGATATCGAAGAGTAAAAAAGAATTGATATTCAAGGCTGAGCTGGGGGAACCTGTCACAGGAGAGGATCAGGGGTACAATGTAATGATCCCGGTTGTTTCAGGCGACAAACAAATGGGTTATATCAATCTGACATTGAATACTGAGGACTTCTCTGTATTTCTCCAGACCAGTATGATCAGAAGGATAGTAGCCGCCTCTATCATATTCGGGATAGGAGCTATTCTGGCTGTTTTTTTTGCAAAGCGATACACAAAGCCGATAGAGGAAGTTGTTACAGCGGCGCAGAGGGTTGCGCTCGGCGACCTTGATCAGGAGCTTCATACAGGCAGAAAGGATGAAATAGGGGAACTGGCAAGGAGCTTTAACTACATGGTCGGGAAATTGCGGGATCAGAGGGAGATGACAGAAAAACTTAGAAAGGCGGAGCATCTTGCTGGCATAGGCCAGTTCGCCCAGAATATAGCGCACGAGATCAAGAATCCTTTGAACTTCATTAACCTTTCTATTGACCATATGAGGGAGACTGCAAAACCTTCAGATCCTGTTCAGGCGGAAAAGTTTGATTCTCTTATTACGAATATGAAAGGCGAGATACAGCGTGTAAGCAGGTTTGCCGAAAGCTTTCTTGAATACGGCAGGCCCTTTGAACTGAACCGCCGAAAGACTAAAATGGAAACAGTAATTGATGAGGTCGTTGAGCTTGTATCGGTAAAGGCTCAAATGGAGAATATACAGATACATAAAGAGTACCGGAAGATACCGGAGCTTAATATTGACCCTGAATTTATCAAAACATGTATTTACAATATCATTATCAATTCACTTGAGGCGATGCCTGACGGGGGCGTTCTTACGATTATGGCAGGGATGGCAGGTTCAAATTTCTCTCTTGCTGTGAAAGACACAGGAATCGGCGTTAACAAGGATATGATGGATAAGGTCTTTGAACCCTTTTTGACTACAAAGAGCAAAGGCCTGGGACTTGGGCTTGCGTTTACAAAAAGGATTATTGAAGAGCATGGCGGCAAGGTTGTGTTTGAAAGTACGGAAGGCAAGGGCAGTACCTTAACATTCATTCTGCCTGTAGAGAAGGAGCATTAGATGCCGGTCATACTTGTTGTTGACGATGAGCCGCTTCAGAGGGATATCCTTAAGACGATATTGGAATCAGAAGGGTATGAGGCGCATACCGCTGCTTCCGGCGAAGAGGCGCTCGGAGTCATTAAAAAGTTCCAGCCTGAGGTCATACTCACTGACCTAAGGATGAAAGGCATGGATGGGATCGAGTTCATGGAGGCTGTTCCCCAGGAGCCTTTTAAGCCTTCTGTAATTATTATTACCGCGCATGGCACCATATCATCTGCTGTTGAGGCTGTCAGGAAAGGTGCCTTTGATTATCTTACAAAACCGATAGACAAGAACAGCCTGCTGCTGACCGTCAGAAGAGCGGTTGAGAGGGCATCTCTGCTGAAAGAGAATATGCTCCTCCATAAGGAGCTTTTCAGCAAATTCAAGATCGAAGGCATTGTCGGAAAGTCAGAGAAGATGCAAAAGGCGATGGAGATAGTAAAAAAAGTCGCGCCTTCATCCGCAACGGTATTTATAAGGGGTGAAAGCGGTACGGGCAAAGAGCTTGCGGCAAGGGCGATCCATTACAACAGCCTCCGAAAGACAAAGCCGTTCATCGCACTGAACTGCGCTTCCATACCTGAGAACCTTTTTGAGAGTGAACTCTTCGGTTACGAACCAGGCGCGTTCACCGGGGCCAACACGAGGAAAGAGGGCCTTTTTGAACTTGCAAACGGAGGCACTCTCTTTCTTGATGAGATCGGTGACCTGCCGCTTGTGACACAGTCAAAACTGTTGAGGGTCTTTCAGGATAAGGAGATACGCAGGATAGGCAGTAAAGTGACCATAAAGATCGATGTGAGGATAATAACCGCGACAAACAAGGATATGGAAAAGGAGATCGCGGCCGGCCATTTCAGGGAAGATATGTATTACAGGCTCAAGGTTGTAACGATTTATCTTCCGCCTCTAAGGGAGAGGATCGAAGATATTCCTGAACTTGTAGATTTTTTCCTGAAGAAATACAACAAGGAATTCGGCAAGAGAATAAAATCTGTGGAGCCTGCCGTTCTCAATGCTTTTTCGCGTTATCAATGGCCGGGCAATATAAGGCAGATAGAATCGGTTATTGAAAGGGCTGTGCTTATGAATGATACAGGGTCTATCAATCTGAGAGACATAAAAGGCGAACTTGAGTTTGTTGATAATAAAGAAAGTTCCGCTGCTTTTGATCTTCCGCCTGAGGGGATAAATTTTGAAAAGATGGAAAAAGAGCTTATCAGCAAGGCCATGGACAGGTCAGGCGGGGTGGCGTCAAAGGCTGCAAAGTTATTAGGGATGAGCTATAAGACATTTTTGTACAGGTTGGAAAAGCATAACATCGAAAGCGCTCCCTCCTGATTTGATTCTTATCTTTATATCAGGGTCAATCCTTCACCCAGTAAGCCAGCTTTTCCGCAATCATCGCCATAATTAGAAAGACCAATAAACCTATTCCCTGATACATTGGTTCCGCATAGAGAACCGGTTCAATCCCTGACCTATAAGAGAAGTAGGCGAGGGGCGGGATCCATGCTGTCAGGGAAATAAGCAAGCCTCTCCATCCTATAGAGAGAAAGGTCTTCGGCCTGGGAGGGCGCGTATCCCTTTCCTTATTCATGTCTCTGGCAGGGATCTGTTCGCCTCTCTGGCTAAGGAGCCGGCCTATAGCTTCAAAAGCCTCATCCGAATATTTATTGACATCGTTTTCTTTGTATATATTCTTAAGTTCTTCAGTATCCCTATTCTCCATCGTCTTCATTATGTCTTCTATAAGTATCTCTTTGCGGTCCGGTATGGTTGCCATTTCAGAAGGCTCCTTTTTTTAATGTGATTATTAATAAATTAGAATAAAATCTTAAAAAAAACAAATCAGGCAAAAGAGCGCAAGAGACATCTATGATTCTCTTCCAAAAGGACTGAGCGCGCGCAGGTCTCTTATGATCTCCGGCATCTTTTGAAGGACAAGGCCTATCTCTTCATCTGTTGTGTATCTGCTCAGGGAGAACCTGATCGAGCCGTGAATGGCGGTAAAAGGCACGCCCATGGCCCTTAGCACATGCGAAGGCTCAAGAGAGCCTGAAGTGCATGCCGAGCCCGAGGATGCGCAGATATTATATTCATTCAATCTCAGCAGAATGGCCTCACCTTCTACATATTCAAAGCTGATATTTGAAGTGTTCGGCAGCCGGTTCTCTGTATCGCCATTGACCCTTGCGTCAGGGCATGCGCTGAGCAACCCCTTTTCGAGCCGGTCACGAAGGTTTGTTACTTTTGTGTTTTCAATACCGAGATTATCTTTGGCAAGCCCGCATGCTTTTCCAAATGCGATTATTGAGGCAACATTCTCTGTGCCTGACCTTCTGCCTCTCTCCTGATGCCCCCCGATAATGTACGGAGAGAACCTGATGCCTTTTCTTACATAAAGCGCCCCGATGCCTTTTGGCGAGTGTATCTTATGCCCTGAGATGGACATCATGTCAACCGGGAGTTTCTTCACATCCACCGGTATCTTGCCTACAGCCTGCACGGCATCTGTATGCATAATAACACCTTTAGACTTCACGATCTCGCATATCTTCTCAATCGGAAATATCACCCCGCTTTCATTGTTAGCGTACATTATGGAGACAACGGCGGTGTTCTCAGTTATTGACCTCTCCAGGTTCAGGAGGTCGATCCTTCCAAGTTTATCGACTGGCAGGGTGGTTATATCGAATCCCCTTCTCGACATAGCCTTGCAGAAGTTCAGAACAGCCGGGTGTTCGACCCTTGTGGTGATGATATGTCTCTTCCGGCCTGTTTCAAGAGCGCTCATGACAGCGGTGTTGTCGCTCTCAGTCCCGCAGCTGGTGAATATTATCTCTTCAGGCTCTGCATTTATCAGCGAAGCAGCCTCTGCTCTTGCCTCCTCTATCTTCCTGTGGATCTGGCCTCCGAATAGGTGCATGCTCGAAGGGTTGCCGTAGAGTTCTGTCAGGTATGGCAGCATAGCATCTCTCGCCTCATCAGCGACCCTTGTTGTCGCGTTATTGTCGAGATAGACCTCTTTCATTGGGCCTCCACAACCAGTTCATCGCTTATAAGTTCCTTCAGTGTCTTATTGATATCTCCAATCGTAATGCCGGACATCTTGCATTCAGTGCACATGCCTCTCAGTGCTATTATGACCCTGTTGCCCTGAACATCTATGAGCTCTATATCCCCTCCATCAGCCTGAAGCCTCGGCCTTATCTCTTTTTCGATCACTTCCTGTATCATGGCTATCTTTTTGATATTGGTCATCGCTTTCTTTGGACTCGCGGCCTTTACTCCTGATACCTCAAGCAGGATATCCGCGATCCTGGGGATGCATTCACCGCAGCCTCCGCCGGCCTTTGTGAAATTGGTTATATCCTCTACAGTACGCAGGCCGTTCTCTTTTATGGCACGCCTTATCTTCTGATCTGTCACGCCGAAGCACTTGCAGACCATCTCTCCTTCATCAGCTTCGGGACGCGCTTCTCCTCTATAATCGGCAACAGCAGCCTCAAGCGCTTCCTGTCCCATCACAGAACAGTGCATCTTTTCGCGGGGAAGGCCGCCGAGGTATTCAGCGATATCCTTGTTCGTGACCTTCAACGCTTCATCAACCGTCTTTCCTTTTATCAGTTCAGTTAGCGCGGATGATGAGGCGATGGCGCTTGCGCATCCGAATGTCTGAAACTTAGCGTCAATGATCCTGTCTGTCTTTCTGTCTATCTTCAGCGTGAGCTTCAGCGCGTCGCCGCAGATCAGGCTGCCGATCTCGCCTACAGCGTCAGGATTTTCGATCTCTCCGGTATTTTTGGGTTGTAAAAAGAGTTTTTTGACCTTTTCAGTATATTCCCACATATTGATTAATTATCATAGGGATATGACCTTGTCAAGAAAACTCCGGATATGATATTTTTTATAGTGATTAAAGCTGTGTTATTCTATCCTGTACTCAGGTTTTAAGGCTGGCAAGGAGGAGTTATGCCGATATACGAATATAAATGTACAAAGTGCAAGGAGGTTTTTGAGGTGATCCAGAAGATCAATGATGAGCCTCTTTCCAAATGCGGTGAATGCGGAGGCAAACTAAAAAAAATGATTACAAACACCTCATTCGTCCTGAAAGGAAGCGGATGGTATGTTACTGATTATCCTTCTGAAAATAGAGATAAGGCCATGAAGGCGAAGAAGTCTGCCGATCAAAAGAAGGATTCAAAAAAGAAAGAGGCCGCAAAGACAGAGTGACAGCATTCATGAACAATACATCAGGAAAGATACGCCCGCATGTCCATGTCCCGTATGACGCAATAGATAAATATCTTAAGTTTATCAGGTCTGAGAAGCTGAACCTTGAGATATACTTTGGTTCCAAGCAAGCTGATGAGTTGAACAGGGACGACATCCTTGAACTGAAAAAGAAGCTGGATTACGGGCCTGAGATATCGGTACACGCACCATTCATGGATCTTTCCCCCGGAGCTGTTGATTCAAAGGTGAGAGAGGTCACGATACAGAGATTTGTTGATGTTCTTCATTACTCTAAGATACTTGAGCCCAATGTCGTTGTCTTTCATTCAGGATATGACAAGTGGAAATATGATAAACGCGTGGATATCTGGCTTGAGAGGAGCATGGAGACTTGGCAGCCTATAAATGTCATGGCAGCTGATATGGGCATAAAGATCGCGATAGAGAACATTTTCGAGGAGGAACCTGCAAACTTAAAGCTTCTCATGGGGGAAATGAACTCAAAGAACTTCGGGGTATGTTTTGATACCGGGCATTTCAACCTTTTTTCATCTATCTCATTGACAGAGTGGATCGAGGTTATCCATCCCTACATAGCCGAGCTTCATCTGCATGACAACAGCAGGCTTGGCGATGAACATCTTGCCATAGGGGACGGGATATTCGATTTCAACCTCTTGTTCAGGATGATTGAAGAGGTTGACTGTGTCTATACCTTAGAGGCGCACAGTATCAAAGATGTCAAGAAAAGTTTAAAATGGCTTGAGGAATATTTTGAAAAGCGTGGTGAGTAGTTTGCCATCTGCTAAATCATAGAATATTTTCTAATTGCCTTGCTCCATGACAGATTACAACAATCTCAATAATCTCATTCTTAATGCGGTAGACAATTCTATAATTCTCATAAATCTTCTCTCTTAAATTCTCATTGTTATATTCTGGAACAACGCGGCCTGTTTTTGGGAACTGAGAGATGGTTTCAACAATCGAGATAATTTTCTTGGCAAAAAGAGCAGCGTAATATCTTGAATCTTTTGCGATGTAGTCACAGATATCTTCAAAATTCGAAGCTGCTCTTGGCGACCATTTTATGCTGTAAGCCATTTGGACATCCGCTGTTCAATTTCTGAGTGAGGAATCCCTTTCCCCTCGTCCAATTCTTTCAACCCGGCATCAACCTGAAGCTTGAAATATAATTCTGCAATAATGTCATCAACCGTGACCTCTTCAGGAAGAGACTGAATCATCTGAATGACCTGCTGTTTTATACCTCTCATTTAAATCACCTCCTCGATGTCCAAATATACCATTTAAATCTATCCGCTAACAAGGGACATGATTTTTTAGGTCTTCAAGGGAAGTAGACTTTCCGCATTCTACAGCTTCCCGACATGATTCCTTAAAGAGAAGCCTTTGAGTTCAGGATCGCCTTCGCCTTTATACTGGATCATGACCATATGAGATTCTCCCATGCCTTCAGGCATTATCAGCCCTTTGATCTTTTTTATCTCTGCTGCATAATTCGGCGAGTCGGCATAGAGTTCTGTAATTATTTCGTCAATGCCGGAAGCGACAAGGTACGTTCCCTGCGATGTGTAGCCTAATGTTTCCAGCACTGCCTCATCACCCCATTTTTTAACGGATGAAAAATCAACATGGGCGGTTATGTCCTGCTCTCCTACATACTCATATGGATTTTCATTTATCTGATGATCGTGATAGCAGAGGAGGGTGCCTCTGTTTCTCTCTTCACTGTAATATTCTTTCGCAGTGTAACCGTAATCTATCGTCAGGAGAAAACCGTTAGATAATATCGATGATATCTCTTTGAGCCAATCTTTTATTCTGAGATTTATCTCAGTTCTGTACCCCTGTGGGAATCCCGTGGAGAACTGCCTGATGTAATCCATCAATTCAATATCAGTGATATCCTGTTTTATCTCAATGAGTCCGCCTGGATCATAATTCAAACAAACCTCTTTCAGGCCATTATCCATCTCAACGATATGAACCGGAAATGCGTCAAGAAGCTCGTTGGAAAATATGCAGCCGTTGATTTTGCCGGGCATATCTTTTAGTGACTGAAACCATGTTACCCTTTCTTTATGTTTCGCAAGAAGATCTCCCTGTTTTTTCTCAAAGTGTTTGAATGGTTCAATGATCGCGTACTTTAATGAGTTTGAAATATCATGAGATTGCTTAGTCAGATGATCGAGAATATCTTTGCTTAAATACCCTTCGCCCGCTCCTATCTCAACAGCATGAAATTCAGACGGCTTGCCGAGTATCTCCCACATCTCTATTAACTGCTTCGCTATCATCGCGCCGAAGACAGGGTGAAGATGCGGGCTTGTATAGAAGTCGCCATGACGGCCTATCGCAACCTCAGGGTTTGAGTAGTAGCCGAGTTCAGGATAATAAAGCGCCATCTCCATGAACTTCTCAAAAGTGACGGAACCGTCTTTTTTTATCTTTTCAATGATGATATTTTTCAGTTGTTTCATTTTTGTATTTTCGTCATTCCGGCTTGTCCGGAATCTTTTCCGTGATAAATACAGGGCTTCTTCGTTTCATTCAGAATGAAATTTAAAGACGATTCCGGACAAGCCAACAGTAGGCTGGACGGAACCGCCGGAATGACATTATCATGAAAGTCTGAATATTATAATGCTTTGGGAAGAATATGATGATAAAGATTGTAGCTGATGATTTACGGCAGGCTAAAACTCATTCTCTGTCCACATATCCTGCGTGAACCTGACGGCCTTGTTCCTGCCGGTATCTTTCGCCTTGTATAGAGCCACATCGGCATACTTGATGGCCTGCCAGAAGGCGTCTGTGTCTTTGGGGAATTCGCTTATGCCGAGGCTGATCGTCTTTTTTATTATTCCGTCAAAGACCTTGAGCTTGGTGTCTTCCATAGACTTTCTGATCTTTTCAGCGATCTCCATTGTTTTATCGCCCTCGACATCAAGTATTATCAGAAGGAACTCCTCTCCGCCAAACCGTATCACAAGGTCTGAGCTTCTAACGCATTGCCTGATGATATTGGCAGTGTTTTTGAGGATTTCATCGCCGACATTATGGCCGTAAACATCATTGACCTGTTTGAAGTAGTCGAGATCGCACATTATAAGCCCGATGTTCTTCTTCCTTCTCAGGGCGCCGGCTATGAGTGTTTCAGTATATTCCTGCAGGAACCTCCTGTTGTACAGGCCCGTAAGCGCGTCCTTCAGCGCAGATTCTCTTAGTGTGTTCGTCAGCCTCTTCGCCTCAATTACAGGAACAGCCTCGCTGATATACTGTTCCACTTTATATATCCTTCTGTCTTTACCGTTGAGATTGTAGTATTTTTTATCAAACAGGAACTGGACGACTCCGCCGACGCTTCCTGAGATCAGCATCGGTATACATACATGGATCTTGTCCAGTTCTGTTTTGAACTGTTTGCATATGTTTGGGTAAGCAAAAGAGGATATAAGGTGGCCGGTCTTTTTTACCTTGCATAGGCTGCAGTCATGCAGTATGTCAGGATTGCAGTTTATATCGTTTTCATTCATGATGATGGGATATACCGATTTCATCTTGTTCTGGCTGTTTGAAACCTCATAGATCAGGAAGTTGTCAAGCCCGAACCTGTCAAAGACATTGCCAAGCCTGGAGTAGACATCTTCAAGGCTGTCGTCCTCTTCGATGACCTGTTTAAAAATATCAAGTTCATGGATCTCTTCCATCAGGTCATTGAAGTCCTGTGTCAGGATGCCTATTTCATCTTTTGAGCTCACATGGATCTTGTTTGTGATATCCACCTTTCCTTCTCCCACTGACCTTATCTGCTCTATTATCGCCTTGACGGGCCTGGCGATCGCTCTTGAAATGGAGATCGTGAAAACTATAAGAAGAAGAGTCGCTGTCAGCAGGACGCCTATAAAGGCGTAGGGCATGAATTTTGTCACGTATCTGATGCTCCGGGCATTTACATCGTAAAGTGAGGCTTCTTCGGAAGAGTACCGGTTGGATAATGATATTAATTTTGAAATCAGCAGTTTGAATTCCCCGATATTATTATCAAGCTGTTCCGCGCTTAAATTTTTATCCGCGAGCAAGTCCTTTTTTGTTTTAGCTATCTCCAGTATCTTTGCTTCAAGCGCGTCAACGTCAGCCAGCAAAGACTTTGAGTAAATCCCGTTTCCGGGATCGTTTTCAGAAGAAAGTGTCGTGCTGTCAATAACGCTGTTGTCATCCCTGTTAATATCCACTACCAGCCCGCCCGTGGACAACGCAGCTGCAAATAACCTGATATCGGAAACCCTTGCTTTTGATATCTCAAGTTTAGCGTTAAAGATATTTATATCAGAGATATTCCTTATTTCAGTTGCGTCAGTGCTGAGCTCCTGCAGTTTTCTCAGGATCTTCTGGGCGACTCTTTCGTGAGGTATCAGGTGGTTTACTATCTTGTCGGTTTTCAGATTGATTATCTTGCTGGTTACGATGCTTATGCCGAACATCACCATGAACCAGAACAGGACGCCAACGAAAAAGAATACGAACTTTTCCCTTATAGGCATGTTGACGAATGTTATGAACTTTACAAATTTCTTCACTCTGCTCATATTTTCATTAGTCAATGCGGTCATAGTCAAATTATAAAGCAAAACCTAAGAAATTTCTAACATCCTGTCAAGCGCCTTTTTTGCGGGTATCCGGATATCTTCCGGCACCTTTATGATATTTGTCATCGTCTCAAGCGCCCTGAGCACGCTGTTAAGCGTGGTCTTCTTCATATTGGGGCATATCATGTCTTTTCTTAATGTGTAAAAAGTCTTGCCCGGATTCTCTTTCCTAAGCCTGTATAAAAGCCCTATCTCAGTGCCTACGATAAACTCATTAGCGTCAGACGCTGCCGCGTACCTCAGCATCCCTGATGTGCTTGTAACATGGTCAGCAGCCTCAAGAACCTCAAGCCTGCATTCAGGGTGCGCCATCACAAGCGCGAGGGGATGTTCGGCCTTCGCCTTCTCAACATCCTCTTTTCTGATCCTGTCATGAGTATGACAGAATCCGTCCCATGCGATGACCTCTTTTTGGGTATTTTTCGCTATCCACGCTGAGAGATTTTTATCCGGGATACATATGACCCTGCCAGAGTCGAGTGATTCAACCACCTTTACCGCATTGGCTGATGTGCAGCATATGTCGCTCTCTGCCTTTACAGCAGCGGTGGTGTTGACGTAAGTGACAACAGGCACGCCGGGATGAGCTTTCTTGATGTCCTTCAGAGTGAAGTCAGCGGGGTAGGTGTAAGCGTCAGTATATTGATAACCGGGAAACTCGGTTATCGCATTTCTCGGGCCGTCCACAGTTATCATGTCAGCCATGGGACAGAAGGCGCCTAACTCGGGCAGAAGTACCGTCTTGTCAGGAGAGAGTATGGATGCGCTCTCCGCCATGAAATTCACACCGCAAAAGACGATAACATCGCAGTCTGTTGATGCCGCCTTTCGGGAGAGCTCCAGAGAGTCGCCTGTGAAGTCAGCAAGCTCCTGAACCTCGTCACGCTGGTAATTATGCGCGATTATCAAGGCGTTTCTTTGCTCTTTCAGCCGCAGGATCTTTTCAATTATGGCGCTGTGCTCGGTCATGATGACTTGCAATATAACATGCGTATATATATAAGGTCAATCAGTAGTTATATGTAGTTATATGTAAGGCGCTCCCGTTGCCTGTGCTATAATTACTATCATTATTATGAAGAAACCGATCGTTGCGATAGTAGGAAGGCCGAATGTAGGAAAATCCACCCTTTTTAACAAAATGGTTGGGAAGCGGCGCGCTGTTATCGAGGATATCCCCGGTATCACAAGGGACAGGCTGTATGATGAGGCAAAGTACGATGACAAAAGGTTCATTGTCATAGATACGGGCGGTATCCATCCTGACCCTCATAAGGATATGGACAGCGAGGTGCGGGAGCAGGCTCTGGTTGCGGTGGAAGAGGCTGACATTCTGATCATGATGATGGACGCGGAGAGCGGCCTTCTGTCTGCTGACATGGAGCTTATCAACCTTCTCAGAAGATACAGTAAAAAAACCTTTTACGCGGTAAATAAGATAGACGGAATAAATAAAGAGAAGAGCCTTCTAACGGATTTCTACGCCGCCGGCATTGATATATTCCCTGTTTCAGCCTTGAACGGTTATGGTTACCATGATTTCATGGAGAAGGTCACAGAGCTGATCCCTGATTTTGATGAAGAGGAATCAGAATATCCGAGGATATCGATATTAGGACGTCCGAATGTCGGCAAGTCCACTCTTGTCAATTCCCTTCTCGGCAAAAAGAGGATGATAGTCAGCGATGTGCCGGGCACTACAAGAGATGCTGTTGATTCAATATGCTCGTACTACAAAAAGAACTATGTGCTTGTTGATACCGCAGGGATCCGCAGAAAGGGCAAGATGGCTGAGACCTTTGAAAAATATTCTTTCATGAGGACGGTGAGGAATGTTGAGAACTGCGATGTTGTCCTGATGGTGCTTGACGCGTCTGAAGGCGTTGTTGAGCTTGACCTGAAGATAGCAGGGCTGATATATGAGTCAGGCAGGGGCGCGATAATACTCCTGAACAAGTGGGATCTTGTGGATAAGGAGGAGATGTCACTCAAGAAGATGGAGGCTGAAATATATCAGAAGCTGTGGTTTATGCGGCATGTCCCGATATTGACGGTATCCGCATTGAGCAGGCAGAGGGTCACCAACCTCTTTTCCCTTGTTGATGAGGTCATTGCAGAGAGCGCAAAGAGGATCAGCACACACCAGCTTAACCTGTTCATTAAGAAGGTCACTTCACTTAAAGAACCCCCGATGCACGGAGGCAAGCGTGTCAAGATAAAATATATAACCCAGGTCAAGACCAAGCCTCCGGGATTTATCATATTTACCAATAATAAAGAGGGCATGAAGCCTCAATATATCAGGTTCATTGAAAAACATATGAGGGACTCGTTCGGATTCAAGGGTGTGCCGTTAAGCATATTCGTGAGACAGAGTGAGGTCAAGAAAATACCATAATGTATGTCATCAGATCACTTGGAAGGAGCCTGGCCGCTTTTTTGGAGGACGATTGCCTGTATCTATCTGCCTCGATATCATATTTCCTTATCGTTTCCATTGTGCCGCTGAGTCTGCTGATACTCGCGCTCTTCGGGTATTTTCTCGGTGAGAGCCAGGAATTCTACCAGTTCGCCGTCTCCGGGCTGTTAAGCGCTTTTCCTTCTGTAACCAGCAGTGTAACGGCTGAACTTCAGAACCTGATCATATTCAGGGGCATAAGTTTTTTTACCTTTCTGGTCTACTGTTTTCTGTCGCTGCAGCTATATTACTCCATGGAGCATGCGATGAATGTAATATTTGATGTCCCGCAGAAGAGGCATTTTTTCATATCTATATTATGGTCTATTCTGACCGTGACGCTGGTCATGTTATCTTTAATACTCGCTTTCCTGCTCAGTTCTTTTGCAGGAGTCTTTCACGTCCATCCGATGAATATCTTCGGAATAGCGGTTGGTGTAAAGCTGGGAATTTTCCTTAAATATATCGCCCCTTATTTAATGGTGCTTTCAGTATTCACAGCTATATTCATGATAGTTCCAAAGGCAAGGGTACGCACTCTGCACGCTGTTTCGGGAGCTGTTCTTGTAGCTATCTTGTGGGATCTGGGCAAAAACTTTTTTACATGGTATGTGAAGAATGTGGCTGATCTCGGAATGATATACGGTTCGCTGACAACATTTATATTCGCTCTTGTCTGGATATATTACTCATCATGCATCGTTCTTCTTGGCGGAGAGTTTGTTTCCTGCCTGGCTGCTTCACACAGGGAAAAGCCGTGATATTCTCACTTAAGGCTTAAGAATGCCATTGTTTCGATATGAAATGTCTGAGGGAAGAGATCGACCATTCTTACTGAGTTGAACTCGTATCTTGTCAGGAGTTTTTTGATATCTCTCGCAAATGTAGTCGGGTTGCACGATATGTATAATATTTTTTCCGGCAGCATCTGGAGAACGTTATCTGTTACCTTGTTGGAAAGCCCGAGCCTCGGAGGGTCAAGTATCAGTATGCCAGGCCTCTGTTCAGCCTGAAATTCTTCAGCCCTGGACTTCACAAACCTGTAGCGGGTTATATTGTTCAACTCCAGATTCCTCATGCCGTCATCAATGGCATATGGGTTCTCCTCAATGCCGGTCACTTCGCATCCTTCAGCCAATGGCAGAGAGAAATTGCCTGCGCCTGCGTATAGGTCCAGTATCTTTTCTTTGCCAGTGAGTTGCAGCTCCTTTTTAATCAGCCTTATCATTGCGATGTTAACATCCCAATTGCTCTGGAGGAAGCTCATAGGAGAGATGGAATATTTAAGCCCGTCAAGATCCAGAGAAAGATACGGGTCTCCGAAGTTCAAAGCCATAGTCTCTCCTGTATCGATCGAAAGCCCGGGAAATCCGGCATCTGTGAATTTTGAGACCAGGCTGTTAAGGTCGACATTGTGCGGGAATTCCCTTGAGACCTTTAAGAGAGCGACGGGCCTGTCCCCTGAAGTTATATGAAGCTCTTTGATGCCATGCATTTTTACCAGTTCTCTTGCTTTTTGGAAATGCTTGTTGAGATCATCAGTCATGATCAGGCACTTATCTATATTCACCACATCTCTCGTATTCTCTTTGTAAAAGCCTGAATCATCGCCCTCAACCTTAAACTGTCCCCTGATCCTGTATTTCCAGGGGCTATTCCCGACTAATGACTCTGAAAGATCGATCTCGGTCTTTGCTATCCTCTTGAGGCAGTTGCTGAGGATGTCCTCTTTCATCTTTATCTGCTGCTCATATGGTATATGCTGAAGATGACAGCCCCCGCATATTCCAAAGTATTCACATTCCGGCTTTACTCTGTCAGGGGAGGGTTCAATTATTCTTGATACAGTTGCTGTGATGTAATCCTTTCTGTCTTTATCCACTGTCACTTCAACCGTCTCGCCGGGCATAGTCTGTCCGCTGACCATAACTACCTTGCCTTCAAGCTTGGCTATATATACATTGCCGTATGCCGGGCGTTCGATCTTTAATGTGAGTTTATTGGGTGTCATGACTGACTATGCGGCGTTCCCAATTTCTTTTGATTCATATTCAGGGAACATAATTATTGCCGGATGAACATCAAATGTTTTGGCAAGCTGTTCAGCGCGTTTTTTTCCGATATCAATTTTCTTATTCTCCAAAAGACTGATATTGGTAACAGTTATGCCGGAACGGCGCGCAAGTTCAGCCTGAGTCCAGCCTTTCAATTCGCGGAGCATACGAATTACTTCACCTGTTGATAAAACAGCATGGGCTTTTGCTGCGCCAAATGTGCCATAAGCTGATTTCATTTAGTCCTCCTAATATTTATGCGGGGTTATTTCCATAACGTCGACAGTAACGATGTTCTGTTCTATCGTGTATATAACCCTGTATTGGTCGCTCAATCGTGATGAATGCTGCCCTCTGCGTTCGCCTTTAAGCTTCTCATCATGAAATCCTGGGAACTCTTTCAATTTATTCGGGCCATGACGAAAAACAATATTTTTCCAAAGTTCATATTTCTTGACTATATGTAATGGCAGCTTCAGGCATGTCTTTGCAATTGTACGATGTTCCCTGATATGCCACATTATTAAATATAATAACTTATCAAATCTGATAATTCAAGCCCCAGGAACGTGCCTATACACAGCAGTTCATTTTATAGATATGGAAGTCCGACTTCCATAATATTGTCTTTAACAGAGGCACAGCTCATCAGCCTGTTTCTTTAAAGCAGCGGCTTTTCTGGGCGTGAGGGAGAGAAGCTTGGCAATCCTGCCCTCACTCATAACAGCGAGGTCTTTGAGGAGGATGATATCATCTTTGATAAGTGTGCTGATAAGCCCGGACTTGATCCCTGAAATAATTGTGACAGGGTAGAGTTTTTTGTCCTCGATCATCTTCTGCAGGCTGTCACCATCAGGGTAGCTCCAGCTTCTTATATTGAGGCCCATGCACTTTGCGTATGTGACTGCGTTTGATGTGCAGCGCGTGTTTGTCACGAGCCAGCCTTTGAAGACTTTGTCAGGATGCATAGCTTTCATGGTCGGCCAGAGGTCGTGAAACCTTGAGTGCACATACAGCGCGGTCTTTACATCCGTAGTCCCGCCGGCGGTGTTCCTGTATTTGCACTCTACGAGCGAGACCTCGCCTTCTTTCACTGCATAGACATCTACTTCATGATCGATACAATTGCCTTTAATAATTACGCCGGTCTTGACCTTGTAGCCGTAATTCGTCATGACCGCGCCTAAATATTTTTCAAAAGGATAACCTGAAGGGCCCAGCCTGAAGATGGCATTCTTCAATGAATACCTGAGCCCTGCCGAATGATTGAGGGCCTTGAGATGTTTTTTTGCAAGCCTGTAAATCTTTCTGGTGCTGGTAACTGCGGGTATCTCATCAATCATCAGGTCTATTATCTCATCAGCCTTCTCACTGTCAGCCCCTGACCGTACAAGTGAATCATGGAGCTTATTCAGGTTGATGTCTTCAACAGCTCCGGAGGCTTTTTTGACCTTTATGTTTGCCGGTTTTGACATATTAATTTCAATAATGGAGACACTCTCAAAAAATGATATCGAATACGGTTGTTGGAGCTATTTTGATTCGAAGTTCTTTCTGTGTTCCTTTAGTATCTTGCAGACGTCATCAACATCATCGACAAGAGAGATCAATCCCATGTCCTCAGGATCGATTGCGTTATTTTTGACAAGAGTTTGTTTGAACCAGTCTATGAGGCCGCTCCAGTAATCTTTGCCGATAAGGACGATCGGAAAAGGGCTGATCTTCTTTGTCTGGGAGAGGGTAAGCGCTTCAAAGAGTTCATCCATAGTACCGAAACCGCCGGGAAATATTACAAAGGCGCTGGCATACTTTATGAACATCAGTTTTCTTACAAAGAAGTACCTGAATGAGAGCGAGATATCCTGATATTTATTCGGTATCTGCTCTGCAGCTATCTCAATATTAAGGCCGACAGACTTGCCGATGCCTTCTTTTGCCCCTTTGTTCGCGCCTTCCATTATGCCGGGCCCGCCGCCGCTTATGACTGCAAAACCTTCTTCCGAGAGCTTTCTCCCGAGGTCTACAGCCATCTCGTAATAAAATGATCCCGGTGTCATCCTGGCGCTGCCGAAGATGGTTACAGCAGGACCAAGGTCATGCAGCGTCTCAAATCCTTCAACAATTTCAGCCAGTATTCTGAAGATGCGCCAGGGTTCAGAATTTTTTAAGTCATCCATAAATATGCCTTTTGTTTAAAAGTGATTAGGTGCTTATTTTGGGATCTCAAGCTTCTGAGGTTCGCAGAGCAGTTCGGAATTGATAGCGACCTTTCCGCATTTCTTGCACTGGTACCTGTCTGTATGCACTTTATTGTGGCAGTATGACGGGGGAGCGACACCTGCGCTTCCGCACCAGTCAGCCTTTTTTACCATGCCCTGTACTTTGCAGATATTGTTTTGATCAAGCGCCACAGCTCCGCAGTTTGCGCATACAAACGCGCGGGTCTCTTTTGGAAGGGGGACGTGTACCTTTTTTTCTTCTGACATTTCAGCCTCCTTTAAAGTATTACAGTTTTAGGATTAATAGAGGTAAGTAATATAATGAAATATAACATAAGGGTGCGCATTTTTTCACATTGAATGACAGGGATTGGGATACGTTGCAGCAGTGGTGTGCTACATCATTATCAGCAGGCTCATCATGGCGATAGACCAGATGATATCTATCGGCAGCTGAAGTTCAGAGTTTGAATCAAGCAGAAGGTCAAAGCGGGCAGGAAACTCCTCGTCGGTCTCCCACAATATAAGGATGACCGGGAATTTCGGAAGGGGATAGAGTTTAATAGACGCATCGCCATAGCCCATCCTCTCTCCGCCGAGCTCTTCACCTCTTCTTACAAATGCATCGGCGTCATTGCCGTATCTATCAGCAAGCTTATCAAGCGGCAGCAGGTGAGACCCTCTGAAGAAGATATCCCCGCCTTTTAAGTTTAATGGTTTCAGCAGTTGCCCTGAAAGCGGGATGTCCTTAAAGTTCACAAGATATGAGATCATGGACAGCCTTGAGAAGTAGCCGAGCCTCTGAAGGATGATCTCGCTCAGAGGGGAATCTCCGTAAAATATCTCATCTTTCGGAAAGACAGTGATGTCAGTTCCAAACGATCTCATATGATAGGCTTCTGATTTATTGTCGAAATCCACTCCGGCTCTTCTGCATACATCTTCAGGCGACATGCCTCTCAGATCGTCCCATCCCTTTTTTTCTCCTGATGACATGGTTTATTATACTAAAGTAAGTTTCTTAACGCCTCGATATTGAATGTCAGTCAAACGGACTACCCCGTAGCAGCGCTTCGAGGACTCTTTTGATTAAAGGAATAATATGATACAGGTCTCTAATTTAGAAAAGTCGTACGGCAAGCAGACACTATTTGACAATGTGAGTTTTACCATCGCTCCGGGTGAACGCATCGGTCTGGTCGGCAGGAACGGGCACGGCAAGTCCACATTTTTTCGCATGCTTATCGGGGAAGATCATCCTGACTCAGGCATCATCAATATACCTGACCACTATTCAATAGGGCATCTTTCGCAGCATCTCCGTTTTACAGAGAAGACGGTTTTGAAAGAGGCATGCCTCGGGCTTAAGCCGAATGAATACGGCATTGACGAGACATATAAGGTTGAGACGGTACTGCACGGGCTTGGATTCTCTCCTGCCGATCTGGAACTTGACCCGAAAGACCTTTCAGGCGGATATCAGGTAAGGCTGAGCCTTGCAAAGGTGCTTGTTTCAGAGCCGAACCTTCTTCTGCTTGACGAACCTACAAACTATCTTGATATCGTCTCTATCCGCTGGATAAAAAAGTTTCTGAGCAACTGGAAGAATGAGCTTATCCTGATCACGCATGACAGGAGTTTTATGGACACTGTTATAACCCATACCATGGCGATCCACCGCTGCAAGGTACGCAAGATGATCGGCTCAACAGACAAGCTCTATCAGCAGATATTGCTGGAAGAGGAGATCCATGAGCAGACTCGTGTGAATGAAGCAAAGAAACGGAAGGTGACGGAGGATTTCATAAACAGGTTCAGGGCAAAGGCTACGAAGGCCAAGGCTGTGCAGTCGAGAGTGAAAGCGCTTGAGAGGAAAGGTACTCTGGAAAAACTTTCTCATATTAAGAACCTGGATTTCCAGTTCAAGAGCGCGCCGTTCAATGGGAAGAGGCTTCTTGAGGTTCAGAACCTCTCATTCTCATATGACAAAGACACGAAGCCGTTAATAGAGGACTTCAGTATCGCTGTGGGCAAGTTTGACCGTATAGCGATAATAGGCCAGAACGGTAAGGGGAAGACCACTCTTTTGAGCATTCTTGCCGGAGAACTTCCGCCCCAGAGCGGGAATATCAGCCCTCACCCTGCCATGAAGATCGCCTACTTCGGCCAGGCAAATATTGAGCGGCTTAATCCTGAACTGACCGTTGAGGAAGAGGTTGCGAGTGTTCAGCCTGAATATCACAGGACATCTGTTCGCAGCATATGCGGCCTTATGATGTTCAGCGGGGATGATGCTTTAAAGAAGGTGGATGTGCTTTCAGGAGGCGAAAAGAGCAGGGTGCTGCTTGCGAAACTGCTTGTCAGCCCTGCCAATATGCTTATGCTTGATGAGCCGACCAACCACCTGGATATGGAATCCGTTGACTCGCTTACAGAGGCTATAAATGATTTTGAGGGCGCTGTCATAATAGTCACTCATAATGAGATGCTTCTTCATGCTATGGCAACAAGGCTTATAGTATTTGACGCGGGCAAGGTGACGCTTTTTGAAGGCACATACCAAGACTTCCTTGACCGTGTGGGCTGGAGCGATGAGTGTGAGATAACTCTCTCTGCCGGCAAGGCTGATGTTGTCCCAACCAAGCAGATAAATAAAAAAGAGATGCGCCGTCTCAGGGCTGAGCTTGTCACAGAGAGGTCAAAGGCAACCGCTGAGATGAAGAAGAGGATAGCTGAGATCGAATCAACCATCACGCAGCTTGAGAAGAAGGCCGGCGATGAGAGCCAGGAGCTTATCAATGTATCGCACAAAGGCGACAGAGATTCTATCAGCCGCCTGTCAAAGTCAATAGATAAATCAAAAGGCAGGATCGAGGTGCTCTTTATCGAGCTTGATGAGCTTACAGCGAAGCATGAAAAAAGATTGAAGGAATTTGAAGAGAGGCTGAATGAATTGTCATAACAAATATGTTTTCATTCTTATAGCCGCATTGTCATTACTTGCGGCTTCCTGCTCGCTATGGGAAGTCAAGCCTCCACTGAAACCCGTAAAGATTGCCGTTGTTTTAGGAGCAGGCGCGTCAAAAGGTTTTGCGCACATAGGTGTTTTGAAAGTCCTTGAAGCAAATAAAGTGCCGATTGACATGATAGTCGGGACGAGCGCGGGGAGTTTCGTAGGCAGCCTGTACGCATACGGCTACAATGCGTTTCAACTGCAGGAGATCTCTTTTGCAATAGAAAGAGGTGACATCGTCGATTTCGGCATTCCCGATAAAGGTTTTATTAAAGGGGATGCGCTGGGGGAGTTTATCAACGCGAAGGTAAAAAATACTCCGATTGAAAACTTAAAGATCCCTTTTTATGCTGTTGCTACTGATATCCAGAGCGGGGAGGAGAAGGTTTTCAGCAGCGGCAACACAGGGACGGCCGTGCGGGCTAGCTGTTCCATTCCCGGAGTCTTCATGCCCGCGCAAATAGCGAACAGGCTTTATGCTGACGGCGGCATTGTCAGTCCTGTGGCTGTTGACGTTGCAAGACGCCTCGGCGCGGATATTATTATTGCAGTTGATATTTCCGCTGATATTGATAATACGCTGCCGGTGGGCACCATTGATATGATACTCAAGTCAGTTAGCATCATGCATTCCAAGATCGCTGCCGAGCAGATCAAAAAGGCCGACGTTGTGATAAAACCAAAGGTCGGATATATCGGCTCAAGCGATTTCACCAAACGGCATGAAGCCGTTCTTGAAGGTGAAAAAGCAGCTACTGAAGCTTTACCAGAAATACAGAATATCATCAGTAAACTAAGGCAGGAAGGCTGAATTAAGGAGTGCCAGTGGTCGCCGTAGCGAAAGGGGTGTGTCATAATCTTCAGCAAGCTAATTTCTATGCCGTCATTCCCGACTACAATCGGGAATCCATCTGCTTGTTTTATATAAGTTGGTATTTTGATCGGATGGGTAATACCCCCTGTAAATTGTGCCATCCGTAGTTAGAGTGTAAAATATAACATGTTAAAAATAGGGAACCTCGAATTATCTTCAAACCTCATCCTTGCTCCGCTCTCAGGAATAAGCGACATGCCTTTCCGCATGATCAGCCGTTCTTTCGGCTGCAAGTTCGCATTTACAGAGATGATCAGCGCCCACGCCATTGTTCAAAAGAGCAAAAAGACAGAGGATATGCTTCTAACAGTTCCGGAGGACAAACCTCTGGGCGTGCAGCTTCTTGTCAGTGAGCCGGACTACATTGAAAAGGCGATTGAGATTGTTAACAAGCACGACTTCCCTCTTCTGGACATCAATTCCGCATGTCCCGCAGGCAAGGTAACACGCAGCGGCAAGGGCGCAAGTATGATGAAAGACCCTGAAGGATTGAGAGAGCTTCTTAAGATCGCTGTCAGGAATTCCAGGGTTCCGGTCACTGTAAAGATAAGGGCCGGGTGGGATAAGGATTCTGTTAATGCAAGGGATGTGGCTCTTCACGCTCAGGATGCAGGCATAAGCGGGCTCTTTATCCACGGCAGGACAAAGAAGCAGGGCTACAGCGGGAGCGTTGACTACAATGTGATAAGGGAAGTTAAAGAGGCGCTGGATATTCCGGTCATCGGAAGCGGTGATGTCTTTTCTCCCGATCTTGTTAAGAAGATGTTTGACGAGACCGGCTGCGACGGTGTCGTGATCGCAAGAGGCGCGCTCGGCAACCCGTGGATATTCAGGGAGGCTGAGGCGTTTCTGAAAGACGGCTCGATAATTGAACGTCCTCATATTGATGAGATAACAGACGCCATAGCAAAGCACATGGAGATGCTGATCAATCTCTATGGCGAGAGCAGGGGAGTAATGGTATTCAGGAAGTTCTTTGCCTGGTACCTTAAAGGCCTGAGAAATATTAAACCGTTAAGGGAAAGGGGATTCAAAGCAGTTACGAGAGAAGATATAGTGGTGCTGATCGAGGAACTTAAAAGTTCTGAAAGAACATTTCATGCTCATGAACAACCTGATTGATCTTCCATGATTTTAGATTTATTGCTTGCTTTGCTGACGGTGTCTTACAAAAGATATGAGGAAGGCTGTTAATGATAGCAGGGCAATCAGAGTCGCAAGCGGCCCAAAATTTAACAAGCCCCAGCTCATGCCTACAAGCGGCAGAAGGCTCCAGCGGACCATAGTACGCAATGTGTCATGCTTTGCTATGAAGTTGGCAACCGGCGGGGAATATTTATAATAAGTCTGTACAAATGAATTGCCGATCGCATTTGTTATCAAAAATCTGTCGCGGAAGTTGCGGAGTATTTTTACATGGGGCTCCATAAAAGATCCGTAAGCAGCAGTGGCTATAAAGCATCCGCTTTTGTTGCCGGCTCCGCCTGAACCTGCTGTACCTGATGATGAATCCTCACCAAGCCCTGACGGGTCTACTATTACACCGTTTGCAATGCCATCGTCATCTCCACGGCCTCCATCGATAAAGTGGAGCGTTACGGTGCTGCCGTTTATCTCAGCTCCGGTCTGTCCGTCAAACATGAACTCATGCCATCCACCAACCGGGCTGTATTTATACCAGACATAACCGGCAGGAGCAGGCGCGGGCAACTGGATGGTCACTGTAGCGGTGTCTCCATGGTTAGGAACTGCTACTTCTATATCAAATAGGCCGAATATAAGATTGTTGGGTTTGTCTGTCGCATCCTCTATGGTATTTGGGTCAATGCTACGGAACTTTCTTAGGTCATTGTCAGAATTAACGATGTTTGTTATTTCTGAATTTTCCGTTGTTATTATAGTTGAGCCTGGAGTTGAGTCTGCAACCAAAGGCTGCAACTCAATTAACAGAAAGGTCCCGTTGGAAACTTCTGTGCCTGCTCCAAACGGCACAAGTAATAGCGTGCCTGTTGAGGTTAGTACTGTGTCAGAGATCAGGTAATTTGGATCAGTTAATGAAGTTCCGGTGTTTAAGATAACATTCTCACCTTCTAAACCAACTATTACAAAAATGGATCCGATTAGAGTTATATCTCCAGGTGGTGTGGTAATTATGTCGATGGGTGGTGTATCTATAGGTGTGCTAATGATGTCGCCAGGTAGTGTTGCATCTATGCCGTCAGGTAGTGTGGCATCTATGCCGCCAGGTGGTGTGACAATGATATCAGCATTACCAATGTTTAAACCTATAGGGAAGTATATGTTGTAAATAAATAGATGATTGAGCGGAAGAAGCAGTAATAATGCTGTCAGGAAAATGATCTTCTTTTTCATTATCTCTAAATGTGGTTTCTTATCTTAAAGCTTAAAATTCTTATTAAGCCTGCAAGACCAGATGTATAGAGACATATTAGTGGATGGCTAAGTTTTTGTCAATCTTTATTTTACAGATGTAAAGATGTCGTTACAGAAGCTCAATCCCGAACTTTTTGAGGCAATCAGCCAAGGCGGCAAGCGGCAGGCCGATCACGTTAAGGAAATCACCTTCTATCTTTTTCACAAGAAGCGCTCCAAGCCCCTGAATGGCGTATGCACCGGCCTTATCAAGCGGCTCTCCTGTTTCGACATATGAGGCGATCTCCTTTTCAGTGAGCTTTTTAAATGTCACTTTTGTCTCGACTGACCTTGATATCTTCTTTTTCGTTGCCGTATCCAAAATGGTAAATCCGGTAATAACGGAGTGTGTCTTGTTGTTGAGCAATGTCAGCATCCTCTTTGCTTCTGTTTTGGTGTGAGGCTTGCCGAGGATTTGACCTTTATAAAGAATGAATGTGTCGGCAGCGATGATCAGTGCATCTATATGTCTTGCGGCAACTGCATTTGCTTTTTCATGTGAAAGGAACCTTGCAAGCCGGTGAGGCTTTAATTTCAGGGAGAGGTCTTCTTCATAATCGCCGGCATCAATCCTGAATTTGAGTCCGGCGTTCTTGAGTATCTCTTTTCTCCTCGGGGACTTTGACGCGAGTATTATCTGCTTCATTGTTGCGATAGCCTTGATGAGAATATTTACTTAAAGCAGGCCTTGTAATTCTTCCAGCAAAACCAATAACCTTTCTGATCCTTTCATAAGACTTTCATCGAATTTCTTGATTTGCCTGTAGTATACGGAGACGTCATGCTCGCTGTTGCGATATGCTTCCCTGTTTTTGATCTGTTCATTAATTGAATTAGAGTGTGGTATCGTGCTTCTGATCTTAATGAGTGTATCCCCTTTCAACGCATCAGGCACGTTCATTTTCAAGAGGTCGTCAAAGCCTGAGTGGAGGTATTTTAGAGGATGTATAATATTGTTTTCATCAAAAATGGTATCTAACTCTTTTCTCAGCAGGTCAATATTGGATTTTAATATTTCCAGGTTGGATGATACTTCCTGACTGATAATCGATAATAGCTTGTTCCCTTTTTTTCTTGCCGATCTCCTGATCTTGAAGCTGTCCCAGAGCATTGCAAGTACAAGCCCTGATGTTATTCCTGCAATAAATCCTTTTAACCATTCGGACACGATAAATTTCTCCTGTACAAGAAAAAAGAAGAATTAAGGGATCAAAAATATTAATATGATCAATTTAGTATTAACTGTAATCTACTATTTTTACTATCACATGTCAATAAGTTTCGCTAATTATTATATGCATTACGTTTGCCATTTATCACATATTTATATATCATATTTAAAACATTTCTATTTATGAAGTACTTTTCCTCCATAAACCTTTTAGCGCTGTTAACTCTTTTACTAATCAGCTGTGTTACGCCTAACAGTAATTATTCATCCGACATAAATGAGAGCCTGAAAAATTCACCGACTTCACAATCCGTCGTAAAGCTTCCTGTTAATAATGAAAGTGAGCCCCTAATGTTTTCACCTCCGGAAAGCAATACTGACATTACTCCTGAAAATACCACGTCCACATTAACAGAAAATATCGTATCTCCCTTAGCGGAGGTGGAAGAGGAGAGCGGGCAGAACCTGCTTGACACGGCTCTTGATTTTTGCAATGCATCTCAGGAGTCCTGGGCAGACGGCAACTTTGAGGAAGCGATAGAGGCTTTGGATCAGGCATATAATATGGTGCTGAGTGTCGATACGGAAAATAACCCCACGCTTATTCAGCAGAAAGAAGACCTCAGGTTCATGATATCAAAGAGGATCCTTGAGATTTATGCTTCACGATATACCGCAGTTAATGGCGAACATGAGGCTATCCCTTTGATCCTGAACAAGTATGTTCAGAGGGAGATCGAGCTTTTCCAGGGGTATGAGCGGAACTTTTTTGTAGAATCTTACAAACGCTCCGGAAGGTATCGTGAGAAGATCGTTAAGGCATTAAATGAAGCGGGCATGCCGGAAGAGCTTTCATGGCTGCCGCTTATTGAGAGCGGGTTTAAAGTGAGGGCGCTTTCAAGTGCCCGCGCTCTTGGTTTATGGCAGTTCATCCCTTCAACAGGTTATAAGTTCGGGCTGAAAAGAGATAACTGGATAGACGAGAGGATGGATCCTGAAAAATCCACTGCTGCTGCTATTGCTTACATGACCGAGCTTCATAATATATTTGGTGACTGGACAACGGTTTTGGCCGCTTACAACTGTGGAGAGGGCAGGGTTCTCAGACTTATACGTGACCAGAGCATAAATTACCTTGATAACTTCTGGGATCTTTATGAGAAGCTTCCTAATGAGACAGCGAGATATGTTCCGAGGTTTCTGGCCACGCTTCATATACTAAAGGATCCGGAAAAATTCGGATTTACGCTTGAGGAACTGGATGAGCCTGTTGAGTACGAGACTGTGTCTGTTGAAAAGATATTGCAGCTTAAGACATTAGCTTCCGTATTAGATGTTCCATATGAGAAACTTGCTGATTTAAATCCGGAACTCCGTAATCAGGCGACTCCTTCCAAGCCATATTCATTAAAAGTCCCGCCTGGAATGGAGAATATATTGCTCTCCAAGCTTGATACTATACCTATATGGTATCCGCCTGAGAAGGTCTATGTATATCATAAGGTGAAAAAAGGCGAGACATTATCAATGATAGCGTCAAAATACAGCACGAGTGTGCAGAATATCGCCAGGGCTAATAATATAAAAGAGAAGCAGGTTATAAGGGTAGGGCAGAAGCTTAAGATACCGAGTGGAAGCGAAATAATTGCCAGCAGCCCTGTGGCCGCACCATCTGTTGAGATGCCTTCAGATGGGATTTATCGCGTTAAAAAAGGGGATTCGTTATGGAAAATAGCCAGTAAATTCAATACTGATACAAGCACCCTCAAGCGCATAAATAATATGAAAACAACACAACTTGAGGTGGGCCAGGTCATTAAGGTGACAGGGTCACTTGCTGAGACAGCTTCTGATAGTAAGTATCGTGTTAAAAAAGGCGATTCATTATCGTTGATAGCGAAGAAGTTCAATACAAATACAAAGGCACTGCTGCGTATCAATAATCTGCAAAACACCAGCCTTAAGGTCGGGCAGGTTCTTAAAGTAAGTCAATAAACAATAGGTCATTTTCAGTATGCCTTCTATTGAAGAATCCCTTCTTATTTTTAAGAATAAATGTGAAATAATTCTGTTACAATTATTCCAATGAGAAAAAGTTTTTTTATAATAATATTTGCTGCTGTATTTGTTTTCCTTCTTACATCAGGCCACATTTTTTCATTAAATGCTGAACTGGTCAATCCATTGCCCGTTAATAAAATGGCAGAGCTTTTAAACAAGCGAATTAATGCTGCCGGTTCACATGCAAAGATAATTGTTGGGGACGAGAAGTTACACACTTCAATAATCATCGCGCGTTTATATAAGGAAAGGGCTTTTCAGCCTGTATGGGTTCAGGATCAAAATTTCCTCATTGCTGCCGCAAAACTGACTGATGCAATTAACGATGCATACCTGGAAGGATTAGCTCCTGGACATTATCATCTTGAGCAAATAAAGTCAGTTATGAAGAAGGTTCGCAAAGATATTGGCAATGAATCAGTTTCTGCCATTGAAACTCTTGTTGATCTTGATCTGCTGCTGACAGATGCCTTTCTAATGCTCAGTTGTCAGTATTCTGCCGGTTGTGAGAATCCTGCAGCGATGGAGTCTAAGCGGGCCGCAACTATTGAAGAGACTAATATTCTGGCGGTATTAGAGAGCGTTTTCAGGGAAAAGCGGATAAAAGAGGCCTTAAATGGATTGCTCCCATCGGATGAGGGTTATGCCAGACTTAGGAAAGCGCTGTCTGAATACCGTGTAATTGCTGAAAAGGGCGGATGGCCAGAAGTGTCTTCGGGCCCTTTGCTTTCCAGTGGTAAAAGGGACAATCGTGTTATTGAGCTCAGAAATCGTCTTCTCATATCAGGAGATTATATTCCTGGCAACAATAGTGTTGAAGCGTTATTTGATGATGCGCTTAAAGATGCAGTCTTGAGGTTTCAGAACAGGCATGGGCTTAATATGGACGGGGTAGTAGGCAAAAACACCCTCAATACTTTAAATATTTCAGCCGAATCACGAGTTAGGCAGATAGAGCTTAATCTGGAGCGTTTGCGGTGGAGCAGGAACAAGCCTTTTAATCGTTATGTAAGGGTTAATATCGCTGACTTCAGGCTTGATGTAATTGAAAAAGAGAGGAGCGTTATGTCGATGAAGGTTGTTGTTGGGAAACCTTACTGGAACACTCCGGTTTTTGATGATTTAATGACCCATATTGTTTTTAACCCTTCATGGAACATACCAATGAGCATTGCGATAAATGAGGTGCTGCCAAAGATCAAATCAGCAAAAGATTATCTAACGGCCCAGAATATAATTGTACTTAATGGGTTTGGGGATGACGCACAGGAGATAGCTCCTGATTCCATTGACTGGTCAAGAGTGTCAGATGATAACTTTCAGTTTAATCTTCGACAGAAACCAGGGCCTTTGAACCCTCTTGGCCGTGTAAAATTCGTTTTCCCCAACAGGTTTAATGTTTACATGCACGATACACCTTTTAAACGCTATTTCAGTAATGAGGCACGTGGTTTCAGCCATGGCTGCATAAGGCTTGAAAGGCCTGTAGAGCTTGCTGAATATTTACTCAAGGACGATCAGGGGTGGCCGGCTGAAAAAATACAGGAAGCCATAAGTAATGGGAAAGAGAAGTATGTAAAACTTGCGGAACCAGTAGCTGTTAATATCATTTACCTGACAGCATGGGTTGATCAAGAGGGCCAGGTTCAGTTCAGAAATGACATATATGGGAGAGACAAGAAGCTTGATAACTACCTGAAAACTCAATAATAAGTTTGTTAATTTTTAAGACGTGGAAAGAATAACTTAATTAATGTATAATTTAACTTTCTTTAAATCTAAATATGAAAGTGGGGATGTGGTTGTTTATTAGTATGATTATGGTGAGGAAGGAGTTGAGACTGTTTGGATATTAAAGTTCATGGAAGTGATATCGAAAAAGCGTTAAAGATCTTGAAACGCCAGCTACAGAAGGAAGGACTTTTCAGGGAGATCAAGAATAGAAAGTTTTATGAAAAGCCTTCGGAGAAGAAGAAGAGAAAGAGGATTGAAGCAAGAAAGAAGAGGATGAAGGCGTTAAAGATGAGGACTGAAACAAAGTAAGAAATTAATTTTTCTATTTGGTTAATCGGAAAGGCTGGTTCTGCTGCAAAGCAGGATCAGCCTTTTTTGTATTAAGGCATAACTCAAGATATGGAGAAAACAGGAAAGGTATATATTGATTCAGTGAAGACAAAAAACCCCTGCATTTAATGCAGGGGTTTTTTTAAGTTTGTAAGTTAGATTTTTACAACATTAATAGCTTTAGGGCCCTTCTCGCCTTCCTCAATGTCAAAAGACACTCTCTGTCCCTCAGCCAGGGTTTTATAACCTTCACCCTGTATTGAGGTATGGTGAACAAATACATCACCGCCATCCTCACTTGTGATAAAGCCAAACCCCTTGGAATCATTAAACCATTTTACTGTTCCTTCAGCCACTTCTTTACCTCCTTTAAATAGATGTTACTGTTTGATTTAGCTTCTAAAGGCCTTGATCAGCATTAGTAAAGTATAAGTGATTACAAATGCCTTTAGAACTTTGGGAGTAACATAACATGTTTTAAGAAAATAAGTCAATTGATTTGTATTGTCCTGTGAAGCCCAAAAGATACTGATACTTATTTATGAGAAAAACCCTTAACCATGTTCCTTCCGCTCTCTTTAGCATTGTACAGTGCTCTGTCTGCAATAGCTATCAGTTCTTCACACCTGATATCTCTGCCACCTCCGTCATAATATCCTACACCAATACTAACAGTAATATTTATTCCGTCAAAATCCGACCTTTCAATAGTGCTTCTAAGCCGCTCTCCTATCTCCATTCCGTACTGATATGAAGAATAAGGAAGTATAAGGGCAAACTCCTCACCCCCGTATCTGGCAGCTATATCCGTGACCCTGGTAATACTTCTAATTATCTCAGCAATTCTCTCAATAACCTTGCTGCCGACGGGATGGCCATATCTATCGTTTACCTTTTTGAAAAGGTCTATGTCCATCATTATTACGGATATCGGATAATCATATCTCAAGGAACGGGCTATTTCTTCTTTGAGCCTTAATTTAAAATATTTTTGATGATACAGCCCGGTATGGCCATCAGTAACTGCTTCCTGATACAGTGCGGCATTTTGAATTGCAATTGCGACCTGATTTGCAAAAGTCTGCAGTATCATTACATCATCAATATCGAAATTGCCATCTATTTTGTTGATCAGTTGAAGTACGCCGATAATCTTGTCTTTATCTCTGACAGGGACACAGACCATGCTCCGGGTCTTAAATCCGCTAATCTCATCAATTCCATTGTAAAACCGCATGTCTGATGATACATCATGAATTAATACCGGTTCGCTGTGCTCTGCAACCCAGCCTGCAATCCCCAGGTGTTTTTTTAATCTTACCGAATTTATTTCGTCACACTTTTCACCTACAGCAACCTCAAAAAAGAGTTCTCCAGCATTATGATCAAGGAGTAAAAGGCTGCCGGCTTCCACTCCTAATAGTCTTATAGCAGACTCAATTGCCAATTTATTAACGACAGAAGAATCAAGCGATGAAGTCACAAGGGCGGTCATCTCAATTAATGTGTTAAGCTGCTTTAATCGCTTGTCTTCTAACTCGTTCATTTTATCAGCATGGATAATTGTTGGATGATAGTTGTCGTCGGCTAAAAAATAAAATGTAACGGATTAAATTTATTCTGGCATGGCGCAAATCCTGGAAGCATACAGATAAAACAAAAAAGCGGAAGAACTGTTACCAGTACCTGACACTGCCGATATCGACATGAACAAAGTTTGATCGAGGGTAGTAGCCTACCCCGCCGGCCTTCAGTTTTGTTGCAATATTTCTTAAAGATTCAATGCTGCGGCCGGGAACCTTAATATCCACAGCCATTCCATAGATATGAAAACTGTTACTACCAACTCCTCTGCTTGTCTTTCTTAGCATCGCGTTTGTCTCGGGTGACCGGTATCCTGACATTACATGAAAAGGCTGTCTGGCTTTCATCTTTTTGTTAATGACATACAGGAGATCCAATAGTTTGGTATCAATATCTTTTATGCCGCCTGTACGATAATCACGCAATATAAAATTTATCTCAGCAAGTGAATCAGGTATATATGCGTTGTCCTGCCAGTAAACGGTCTTAAGCTTCTCGTCAGTATGAATATTATAAAAATAGAGAGATCTTTCAGGAACCTTCATTTCCTCAAGGGATGCCGTAACATATGAAGGGAAAAGAGTGGTAGCAACGGTAGCAGCTCCCAACGCAAGAAAACTTCTGCGGCTTAGTCCATTATTTGTTTTGTCACATGATTTATCCGGTTTCATAGCAGATCCCAAGTTGGACTAACTTAATACTGTAATTTTTCAACAATAATCACTTGAAATTATAGTATTACGATTTTAAAGAAAAATGATAGAAAATGCAACCAGAAAAATAAAAGCACAACGATTTATTAAATATGAAAATAAGGTAACTTATTATAATTAAAGAATAATTATAGGAATTTAGGTAATCGTGCACTTTAGCCGACATCCCCCAAGACAAACTGGATGATGCTTATTGCAGTTATGGGAGATGTTTCAGTGCGGAGTATCCTTGGGCCAAGGGATACTTCGGTAAATCCTTTAGCAACAGCGAGAGATGCCTCATATTTTGAGAACCCGCCTTCAGGCCCGACAAGTAGTATGATCTCTTTTATGTTGTGACAATTGTTCAATACTTGCTTAAGATTTCTTTCCTCGTACGATTCAGAGCAAAGCAGTTTTAGAAATCCAGAGTCATTTGAAGCAGGGGGTTGGGTATCGGCGAATTTCTTAAAATCTATTGGTTCAATGATTTCAGGGACTATCTCTCTTCCTGACTGCTGGGAAGCGGAGAGGGCGATCTTTCTCCATCTTGAGACTTTATCGGTAGTTCTTACCTGAGACCGTTCAGTTATGAGAGGAACTATTTTGTTTACTCCGAGCTCTGTGGATTTTTGGATGATAAGATCCATCTTATCGCCTTTAGCGAGTCCCTGGATAAGCGTGATTGAGATTGGAGATTCCGATGAATAAAATTCTTCTTTGATAGGATTAACAGTTATTGCTTTTCTATGAACAGTTAATATCTTGCAGATATATCTCTTGCCGTGTCCGTCAAGGATCGTAACGGATTCACCGGGTTCAGCTCTTAATACAAGAGAGAGGTATCTTGCATTCTCCCCGGTTATGACGATCTCTTTTGAGGCAAGCTGTTCAGGCGGGAGAAATATACGGGCCATGGTTAGTTATTGATAGGTAAAATATTTCAATGATAGATAATTATGATTTTGCCTGATGGTTGCTGAAGATATCTTTTACTTTGTCCATAAACTTTTTAGATATATCATCACCGCTGATCTCTGCAAATTCTTTAAGGAGCTCTTTCTGCCGTTTGGTGATTTTTTTAGGAACATCTACAACCATGGTTATGTACTGGTCACCTTTGCCGTATCCGCCCAGCTTCGGGACACCCTTTCCCCTCAAATGAAAGATCTTGCCCGAAGGAGTTCCTGAAGGGATAGTTAAAGGCTCTTTACCGTCTATTGTAGGCACTTCTATTTCCGAACCAAACACAGCTTTGACAAATGATATTGGAACCTCACAGTGAAGATCGTTCCCTTTACGCTTAAAGAAAGGGTGGGGCTCCACATTAATAACTACATAAAGATCTCCGTTAGGGCCGCCATGAATCCCTGGTTCACCTTCTTCCGATACCCTGAGTCTTATCCCGGTATCCACCCCTGCCGGAACTTTTAAGTTGATCGAACTCTTCTTTTTTATTTTGCCAATGCCTTTGCATTCAGCACATGGGTCAGTGATGATAGATCCTTCGCCCTTACATTGGCCGCAAGTCTTTGCCATTGTGAAAAATCCCTGCTGAATCCTTGTTTCCCCCGTGCCCTTACAGGTTGAACAAGTCTCAGGTTTTTTCCCAGGTTTAGAGCGTGATCCGTTACATGACCGGCACGTCTCCCATCTCGGGAGATTCAGTTCTTTCTCAACACCGTATACGGCTTCATGCAGGGTTAAGTCAAGGTCATATCTGAGGTCATGCCCCTTTACAGGCCGAGTCCTTCCGCCTGCAGCGCTGCCAAAAAAGCTTCCGAATATATCTCCAAAGATATCTCCGAAATCAGATGCTCCGCTGAAACCGCCGAAACCGGCACCCATGCCTTCTGCTGAGCCGAACTGGTCATAATTAGCTCTCTTATTCTGATCGCTGAGGCATGAATAAGCCTCATTAATTTTTTTAAACTTTTCTGTGCTCTCATTGTCACCCGGGTTTCTGTCAGGATGGTATTTGAGCGCAAGTCTCCTGTAAGCTTTTTTTAATTCATCTGCAGATGCGCTTCTCTCAACCTCTAAAATACTGTAGTAGTCTTCGCTCAATTGTTGCTTTCCTTATTTATCCTTGTCTGTTTCCTCAAATTCTGCATCAACAACATCATCTTTTTGCCCTTGCCCTGAAGAAGCTTCCTGATGGTCTCCATGCTGGGCGCCTGCCTGCTCTGCTCCCGCAGAGGTTGTCTTGTATATCTCTTCAGCAAGTTTATGCGATGCCTTGGTCAGTTCCTCAACTGCTTCCTTCAGCTTGTCAGCGTTATCGGTAGTGTCTTTCAGTTTTTTGCATTTATCAATTGCATCATTGAGCTTTCTCTTCTCTTCTTCTGATATCTTGTCGCCATGTTCTTTAACTGACTTCTCTACCGAATATACGAGCGTGTCCGCCTCGTTCTTTGCCTCAGCGAGGGCGCGCCTCTTTTTATCCTCTTCAGCATGAGATTCTGCGTCAACAGTCATCTTCTTTATCTCTTCTTCAGATAATCCGCTTGTAGCCGTAATCCGGATAGACTGTTCCTTGCCGGTTCCCTTGTCTTTTGCTGCTACGTGAAGGATTCCATTTGCATCTATATCAAAAGCTACCTCTATCTGAGGAATGCCTCTTGGGGCAGGCGGGATACCGGCAAGTTCAAAATTGCCGATAAGCTTATTGTCATTTGCCATCTCCCTTTCTCCCTGGCATATCTTTATCGAAACTGCAGGCTGGTTGTCTGCCGCGGTAGAGAAGACCTGGCTCTTCTTTGCAGGGATGGTTGTATTTTTCTCAATGAGTTTAGTAAAGACGCCTCCCAATGTCTCAATACCGAGTGAAAGCGGGGTTACATCAAGGAGCAGAACATCCTTTACGTCACCCTTAAGCACGCCTCCCTGAATAGCAGCTCCGGCAGCGACTACCTCATCAGGGTTTACACCTTTTGAAGGCTCTTTTCCAAAGAAATCCTTGACTATCTGCTGAACTCTTGGAGTTCTGGTCTGCCCGCCTACAAGTATTACTTCATGAATGTCGCTTGGCTTAAGGCCGGCATCGGCAAGAGCGGTTTTACATGGCCCGATTGTTCTGTCGATAAGGTCGCCTACAAGCTGTTCAAGTTTGGCGCGTGACAGTTTTATTACAAGATGCTTTGGCCCGCTTGCATCAGCTGTGATGAAGGGCAGGTTTATTTCCGTCTCCATAGCTGTAGAAAGTTCGATCTTGGCTTTTTCGGCATTTTCTTTAAGTCTCTGAAGAGCCATCTTATCATTATGAAGGTCGATACCTGAGTCTTTTTTAAACTCCTCTACAAGCCAGTCCATGATCTTCAGGTCAAAGTCATCACCGCCAAGGTAGGTATCACCGTTTGTGGATTTGACCTCAACAACACCTTCTCCGATCTCAAGGATAGAGACGTCAAACGTTCCGCCGCCGAGATCATAGACTGCGATCGTCTCCTCTTTCTTTTTATCCATACCGTATGCAAGAGATGCTGCGGTCGGTTCATTTATTATCCTTAGGACGTTCAATCCTGCTATCTTTCCTGCATCTTTTGTTGCCTGACGCTGGCTGTCGTCAAAGTAAGCAGGAACGGTTATGACCGCATCTGAGACTGTTTCGCCGAGATAATCTTCAGCAGCCTGCTTTAACTTCTGGAGTATCATCGCAGATATCTCAGGCGGAGAGTATGTTCTGCCGTGAGCCTCTACATGTGCGTCATTATTTGATGCCTTGACTATCTTGTATGGAAGTTTTTTTATCGCCTGTTTTGATTCGTTCGAATCAAACTTTCTTCCCATAAGTCTCTTTATAGAGAATATGGTATTTTCAGGGTTTGTTATCGCCTGCCTTTTGGCTATCTGGCCTATCAGTCTCTCGCCTTTGTCTGTGAAGGCGACTATTGAAGGCGTTGTCCTGTTTCCTTCCTGGTTTGCTATTATTGTTGGCTCACCGCCCTGCATAACTGCTACTGCCGAGTTGGTGGTTCCAAGGTCAATTCCTATTACTTTCCCCATCTTTTTACTCCTCCTGTTTTTTTAATCTATTGTTTGATTATTTTTGTTTTGACTCAGTTTATTTAGCTTGAGAAGGCTTTTTCGAAACTTCCACTAATGATGCTCTGAGTAATCTGTCTTTTAACATATACCCTCTCCTATGCTCTTTTGCCACAATGTTTTCCTCAACCTCATCTGTCTCTATCTGGGATATTGCATGGTGGACAGACGGGTCAAAAGGTTTATCCTTTGCTTCAATTGAAGTTAACCCGTACTTCTCTAAAATGGACTTGAAATCCTTTAAAGTTAATTCTACTCCTTTTGACAGTGATTGTGAATTTTGTTCATCGGATGAATGCTGAAGTGCAAGTTCCAGATGGTCAATAACGCTGAGGAGGTCTTCAATTATTCCTTCGTTTGCATATTTAAGAAACTCCTGCCTGTTCCTTTCGGCAATCCTTTTATAGTTTTCAAAATCAGCGTATAGCCTGATATATTTGTCATTCGATTCAGCAAGTGACTCCTCAAGTTTCTGGATACTCTTTTCTTCGGAACCTTCTTTCTGAGGGTTGTCTACATTATTATATACAGTATCTTCAGTGAGTTCCTTATTTTCTTTTTCTTCTTCTATCATAAATTGTTTCTCCTTATGCGTCAGACAGGATTTCTGTCAGTGTTTTGGCTGTATGGGCAACGATAGGTATCAGTTTTTTATAATTCATACTTGTTGGGCCGATAACACCAATAGTGCCGATTATATCTTTATTATCTCTGTAGGTAGAAGCAACCATGCTTAATTCTTTCATGGTTGGGAAAATGCTCTCCATTCCGACAAATACCTGGACTCCTTTAGAATCACTGACATTCTGCAGCATCTTTAAAAACAGATGTCTGTCTTCAATCGCCTGCAGTATCTCTTTCATTTGTTTCAGATTGGCGAAATCAGGCAGGTAAGATGTGCCTGCAAGTTCATTTATATCAAGATTGTCAGATTCATTGCTTATGAAATCTTTGCACTTGGTCAGTATGTCTTCAATATACTCATTCCTTGATTCCTCATCCTGTAGCCGCAATGATAACTGTGTTTTTGCCTTACTGAAAGAAAGACCTTTTATAAGGTTGGTTAAATAACCTGATAAAACATCCAGGTCATTCTGTGAGAGTGATCCACTGAGGTTAAAGAAGTTGCTCCTTACACTCTCATCATCTGCTATCAAAATGCACAAGACCTTATTGTCTTCATACTTGATAAGTTTAATATGCTTTATCAGAAGTTGTGCTGCTTTTGATTGTGTAGCAATGGAAAGGCATCGGGAGTAAAATGATAGCGATTTTGCAGCTTCTTTTATGAGCTGACTTGCATCATCTTGAATAAATAAAAGTCTCCTCGTTAGGTTATCAAATATGGTTTTGCTTACAGATAGATTGCGTTCCTTTAATAATGAATTGACATAAAGCCTGTACCCTCTTTCTGTAGGTATTCTGCCTGCTGAAGTATGAGGCTGTTTTACATATCCCATATCTTCCAGAGATGCCATAATGCTTCTGACAGTGGCAGGTGAAAGGCCAAAGGAGAATTGCTGAGTGACTTTGATTGAACCTACAGGAGCATTTAAGGTAGTATAACTTTGTATAATTGCCCAAAGGATTTTTCTACTTCTTTCGCTGAGTTCGTCCATATCGATTAGCACTCTTTATGTTAGAGTGCTAAGATTATAACAGCAAATATTAATGAGTGTCAAGAAGTGCAGGACTGTTTTATTTAGACCGATTTCTTGTTTAATTGTTGAATATTTTATTAAATAAAAAATATTTTCTATTTGCCATTGACGTTATTTTTTTTATGTGCTATATTATTAAGCTGTCTTAACGAGTATCACTAAAAGACAGACCGCTCTTTGAGAAATTTAAAAAGTAGGCCTGCAAGTCAATTAATTAATGAGAGTTTGATCCTGGCTCAGAATGAACGCTGGCGGCGCGCCTAACACATGCAAGTCGAACGGGGTTATAGGGAAAAGCTGACTTCGGTTGGTGGATCGCTATGACCTAGTGGCGAACGGGTGAGTAACGCATAGGAAATCTGCCCTTAGGATTGGGATACTCCCGAGAAATCGGGCTCAATACCGAATATGATTACGAGGTGAAATGCCTTGTGATCAAAGCTGCGAGCAATCGTGGCGCCTGAGGATGTGCCTGTGTCCTATCAGCTAGTTGGTGAGGTAATGGCTCACCAAGGCTAAGACGGGTAGCCGGACTGAGAGGTCGATCGGCCACACTGGAACTGAGACACGGTCCAGACTCCTACGGGAGGCAGCAGTGGGGAATTTTGCGCAATGGGCGAA
>JACQZE010000011.1 GCA_016207885.1 Nitrospirota bacterium
ACAACTCTCCGATATTTCGCTGGACACACCAAGTGATACATCAATACAGAAACATTGTGGCTTTTATGTATGTACTGACTCATTCCTCATCATATCAGATCGCAGCAGAGCTGCGGGGAATTAGACCCTAAGAGATTAAAAAACTGCTCAAAACGAACGAGCAAGAGGCAAAGTAGGAATAACTACTTATAAACCCTCTCAACCCTCTTTCCAATCGATGTAAGAACTTCATAAGGGATGGTGCCGATCTGGTCGGCGATGTCCTGCGCGGTGATCTTGTTTTTGCCTTTTGAACCTATCAGAATAACTTCGCTACAATAGGTCTTGAAAAATCCGGGTTGTCAGGCTAATATTACTACAAGGGGTTTGATAAATTTTTTGCAATATCGTTTCATACCCTTATAGACTTTAGAAACATCATGCTTTTTTAGTGGAGAAAATTATATATGCCAACCATTAGCATGTTTTATGGGATTCTGATTTTAATGTTTTTCAAAGACAACCGTCGTCATCACCTTCCGCATATTCACGTCCGTTACCAGGATAATAATGCGTCTGTTTCAATCGAAGACGGCAACATTCTTGAAGGTACGCTGCCTAATAAGCAACTCAAGATGGTTCAGGCATGGATAGAAATCCATAGAGAAGAGTTAATGGTTGACTGGCAGCTCGCGGTTAATGGCGAGGAGCCTTTCAGAATAGCGCCATTGCAATGAGGAGGAATAAATGCTGATTGATGTTGTGAGCGTCAAGCCCCAAAAGGATTTTTATCTGGAACTGGAGTTTAAAAACGGAGAGTTCAGACTTTTTGATATGCGTCCTCTTCTGGCGCTAAAGCCGTGGAACCGCATTGCAAATTTGCATTTATTCGAGTGTGCAAGGGTTGATTATGGGACTGTAGTTTGGCCGGGAGAAATTGATATTGCCCCCGAAACTCTCTATGACGATTCAACTCCGATAGAGAAATAAGGCCGGGATAGCATGGGGTTATTGACAAGGCAAGAACAACTACTTATAAACCCTCTCAACCCTCTTTCCAATCGATGTAAGGACTTCATAGGGAATAGTGCCGATATGGTCGGCAATGTCCTGCGCGGTGATCTTGTTTCTGCCTTTTGAACCTATCAGAATAACTTCGCTCTTCTGCGTAACATTCGGAATGCCGGTAACATCTGCCATGAATGAATCCATACAGACCCTTCCGGCAACCGGAGCGAATTTGCCGTTGATGATAACCTTGCCGATATTTGAGAGCCTTCTGTCATAGCCATCGGCATAACCGAAGGGTATAGTTGCAATGGTGCTTCTTCTCTTTGTGGTAAAAGTTCTGCTGTAACTTATCGGGGTTCCCTCAGGCACAGTTTTCACAAAGAGAACCTTGCTCCTGATGCCCATGACTGGCTTAAGCTTCTCATTCTCGCAGCAGCCGTATCCATAAAGCATGATGCCCGGACGAACCATATTGAAGTGAGATGACGGCAGCGTCAGAACAGCGGCGCTGTTTGCCATGTGAATGTATTTAAAAATTATGTGCTTCTCTTTAAGAGAGTTTATGACATGCTTGAAAAGTTTAATTTGTTGATTTGCAAACTGCTTGTCCTTAAGGTCTGCCTCAGAAAAGTGGCTCATGATACCTTCAAGCCTGATGTTGCTGAGGGCTGCGATCTTCGGGATATACTTCAGCGCGCTTTCCGGAGCAAAACCTACACGCCCCATGCCTGTGTCTATTTTGATATGGATCGGCACCAGCTTTTTCTTCCTTACTGCGGCAAGAGATATTTTTTTTGCAACGCTGAGGTCAAAGACGACAGGCCTGAGGTTATACTCAACAAACGCGTCAATGTTCTTTGTATCAAAGAAGACGACTATCGGCGCCCTTATTCCGGCCTCTCGTAATTCAACGCCCTCGCTTGCGCAGGCTACTCCGAGCATGGTGACTTTGTTCTTGAGGAGGTGTTTTGATACTTCCACCGCTCCGTGCCCGTAGGCGTCGGCTTTTACAACGGCAAGGATGTTTTGATCGCCTGTCTTCTCTCTGACAAGCTCTAAGTTACTGGAGAGGTTTTTGAGGCTTATTTCAGCAACGGCTTTTTGAAGCTTCACCTATTAATCTGTTTCCTCTTTTTTTGCGTCCTTGCTGTCTTTATCTTTTTTCGGTGTTACATCGATCTCATTAGGTTCGTTTACCGACTTTTTAAAGTTCCTTATCGCCTTGCCTATCCCTTCTCCCAATTGCGGCAGTTTTGCGCCGCCGAAGATCACAACGACTATAACCAGTATCACTATCAGTTCTGTTGCTCCAAGACCAAACATATTATCCTCCTTCTGACAATATCAATATTTGAGTTCAGTATATCCGATGATGTAAATAAAGGTTCACATCTTCAGGTGTATTAAGGTTAATAAATGACCTTGCTCCAGCGTCAAGCTTATTCACCTCATCGGAATTGATGTATTTTACCTTTTTGCCTGTTAAAAAATCTTTCAGCCCTTTTTTGCCGGTGAGAAGAGATTTCTCCATAGAAAACAGCAGGCTCCTCGAATAAAATGCAAATAGAGGCTCTGCGTAATTCCCCCCCTTAGCAAGGGGGGGATGGGGGGGGAAAGGAGATTCCGGCACCACGGCATCATGCTTCCCTCTCATCCCGGCCATGTATGTAATAAGCTCCCTGTTTATGAAAGGCATATCGCAGGCTGAGACAAATATCCATTGAGTTGATGAATTGAGCAGAGCCGTAAAGATGCCTGTCATCGGCCCTCTTATATCATAGATATCACCAAGCATGGGTGTGTCAAGATGCGCGTAGAATTCAGGCTGGTTAGTGACAATAAAATTCTTCTCAAAGAGCTTCCCGAGTGTCTGAATGTTTCCCTTAATAATAGTTTTCCCGTCAACCTCAATGAAGGACTTCAGAACAGGCATCCGGGTGTTCTCGCCGCCTGCGAGGATAACGCCTGTACAGTTATTGATAAATTCAGACAAAGGAGATCACTTTTTTAAGGCTTGTATTATATAGTGCGCAACTAAAGAGACTTTAGAGGTTTCACCGCTATCCATTGCTTTCAACTCGGCAATGCTGCTCTTTAGTTCATCTTCACCGATCACTATCACATTCTTTGCCTTGATGCGGTTGGCCTTTTTCATCTGGCTGCGGATTGAGGCTTGCTCGTAATTTATCTCGATCCATTTGCCCTTTTTTCGCAACTGATCAGCAAGCGCCAATGCTGCCTCAGCCGCTTCTCTGCCAAGTGTGCAGATGAATATATCAGGCCCTTCATGGGCTTCCATTGAATCTTTTATAAGTTGACCAATCCTCTCCATGCCTATGGCAAAACCAATGCCCGGAGTTGGGGGGCCGCCGAATTCCTTAACAAGCCCGTCATATCTTCCGCCAGCCGCGACGGCATTCTGGCTTCCGAGTGATTCGCTTGTTACCTCAAAGGCGGTCTTTGTGTAGTAGTCAAGCCCCCTTATAAGGTCAGGGTTGATCGTGTGCGGAACATTTAGCAGTTTCAGGTAATGTTTAAGATCCTTGAAATGTTCATTGCATCCCGCGCAGAGATGATCGATAACAGTAGGAGAACCTTCTCTCTCTTTTATACATGCCGGCACTTTACAGTCAAGGATCCTTAAGGGATTTTTATTAAAGCGCCTATTGCAGTCGTCACAGAAATTTTCCAATTTACCCTGTAGATGATCCTTCAGAGCTGCTATATAAGAAGGCCTGCATTGGGGGCAGCCTATGGAGTTAACCTGAAAATTCAGGTTTTTAAGGCCTATGCCTTCAAGTATCTGTGAGAGCATGGCGATTATCTCTGCATCTGCCTTCGGGTCCTCAACTCCGAGCGCCTCTGCCCCTATCTGGTAGAACTGCCTCTGCCTACCGGCCTGCGGGCGTTCATAACGGAACATCGGGCCCATGTAGTAATACTTTTGAGGAGCCGGCTCGTTGTAAAGATGGTGTTCAACATAAGCCCTGATAAACGGCGCTGTGCCTTCGGGCCTCAGCGTTACGCTCCGGCCTCCCTTGTCAGTAAAGGTGTACATCTCCTTCTCAACAATATCCGAAGTCTCGCCGATACTCCTTGTGAATATATCGGTCGGCTCGATTATCGGAAGCCTTATCTCGAAGAAGCCGTGGTTCTTAAATATGTCTCTGGATACAGCCTCTATCTTGTGCCAGATGAAGATGTCAGGCGGGCATACATCCAGAATGCCTTTAAGGCTTTTAAACTTCATCCGGCCTCTCTTCCTCGCGTTTCTTGTCAAATTCCAGCATGCTCATATGGCTTTCTATAAGCCGCCTGAGCTCTTCCTTAAAATGGGTCCTTACGCCTTTCAGGTCAGTGATATCCTCATGTATCTTTATTACGCCCTCCTGAGCCTTGTGAATCATCTCTTCCGCCCTCAGCTCAGCCTCTTTCCTTATCAGCTCAGCCTCTTTCCTGGCATTGTCCTGATAGTCTTCCACCATCTTCTGTGTTGCTATGAGAGTATCTTTAAGCGTGGTCTCAATGCTCTTATAATCTTTCAACTGCTTTTCATTTCTCTTTACATCTTCCCTCAGGTTGGCATTCTCCCTCAGAAGCTCTTCCATCTCTTCCCTTACATGTTCAAGAAATGCATCGACCTCTTCGATGTCAAAGCCCCTGAACTTTGTCGCGAACTGCTTTTGCTGAATATCAAGCGGTGTTATTCTCATCCAATTCCTCCGTAATTAAATCTCATATTATTTTTAACCTTTAAGCCTCATGGCTATATCAAAAAGCGATACTATCAGAAAACGCCTGATGAACATGATAACAAGTATTATGATCATCGGTGAAAGGTCTAAACCACCCATACCACCCATATGCCTTCTTATAGGATAGAGGACAGGTTCAGTTATTCTATACAAAAACCTGACAATAGGATTATACGGGTCAGGGTTTACCCAGCTCAAAAGCGCAGAGATAATTATCGCCCACATATAGAATCCCAGCGCTATGTCAGTAACATACGCTGCGGCATAAAGAAAGTTGCCTAATATAAACACCTAACTTTTCCTCCCGAGTTCTTCTGCCCTTTTAATCGCGGCATCGATCGCAGACTGCACGATGTCACGCAAGCCGCCGTCTTCAAAGACCTTCAGCCCGGCTGCGGTCGTCCCTCCGGGAGATGTGACCATCTCTCTTAATTTTGCAGGAGCCATTCCCGTTTCAAGCTGTCTGGCTGTGCCGAGAAGGGTCTGGTTCGCAAGTGTTGCGGCATCATCTTCGCTTAACCCGTTCCTGACCCCGGCTTGTATCATCGCTTCTGTGAATAGGGCGAAGAATGCAGGGCCGCTGCCTGAAAGCGCTGTGACCGCATTCATACGCTTTTCAGGTAAAGTGATGACCTTTCCGACAGACATGAAAATCTCCCTGACAATTGATATTTCATTGCCTGAAAAACATTCGCACATTGATAATACCGTCATCCCCTCCTGAACAAGCGCAGGCGTATTGGGCATCACTCTGATCAATTTTTCAGTCTTTAGTTTTGAAGCAAGGCAATCAAGCGTGATACCGGCTGCTATCGATACAACTGTTTTTGACCCGTCAATATCTCCGGCAACCTCATTCAGCACGCCTTCCATATTCTGAGGCTTTACCGCAAGGATGATTATATTAGAGGAAGCTGCGACTTCTCTGTTTGAAGATGAAGTAGTTATCCTGTATTTCTCTTCAAGGTACTTCCTTCTCTCTTCCCTCGGCTCTGATACGATTATATCCTTCATACCGCTGGAGGCCATTCCTTTTATCAGAGCTTCAGCCATATTCCCGCCGCCTATAAACCCGATCTTCATGTTATATCCTTAATAGTTCCTTTCCCCGAAAATTGCGGTACCCACACGAACCATTGTGGCTCCTTCTTCTATGGCAACCTCAAAGTCATTTGACATGCCCATAGAGAGATGATTGATGATGAAACCTCTTGCCCTTGCCTTTTCAGCAAGCCTTCTCAGCCTTGTGAAGTATGGCCTTGCCGCTTCAGGATCGTCAAAAAAAGGAGGTATGGCCATCAGTCCGTCCAGTCTAAGATAATCCATCCCGGATACTTTCTCAAGTAATCCCATTGCTTCTTCTTCCCTGATGCCGTGTTTGGCAGTCTCATCTGAAAGCTTAACCTGAACCAGCACCCTCTGAACCTTATTCATGCTGCCTGAATATTTATTTAGTTCCTCTGCGAGTGATACAGAGCCTACCGAATGAATAAGGTCGAATAATCCGACAGCGGCCTTTGCTTTGTTCTTCTGGAGGTTGCCGATAAAATGCCATTCTACCCCCCCTACTCCCTCCCTTAACAGGGGGGGGGTAGCTCTGAACTCTGTTATCTTGCCCGCAGCTTCCTGCACCTTGCTTTCACCGAGAATGGATACTCCGGCCCTCACCGCATCCATGATACTTTGTATGTCAACGGTCTTGGAGACCGCGACAAGCTTTATCTCATCAGGAGGCCTTCCGGCTTTGATCGCGGCATTAATGATTTTCTCCTGAACGTTATGCAGGGCATCAGCAATCCCCATGGTATAGAAGATTAGCATTTTCACCCTCTATTGGCAAGGCAGGCTTCATCTGGGAACTGCGTCATATTTGCAATATACGCAGAAAGTTTTTTCATAAATACTTCATAAGAAATGTGCTATTATTTGAACATGAAAAAGAGCAGGATACTGATAGTTGAGGATGAAAAAAAGATCGCCGAGATAGTGACCGCCTATCTGGAAAAAGACGGCTTTGACGTTACAGTTGCGGAATCAGGGCTGAAGGCCATCTCTTTACTGAAAAACGGCTATGACCTCGTTATCCTCGACCTTATGCTTCCTGACATGGACGGGGAAGAGATATGCAAGACAATAAGAAAAGACTCTGACCTGCCTATCATTATGCTTACCGCTAAAAGCGAAGAGGAAGACAGGATAAAGGGGCTTGGATTAGGGGCCGATGACTATGTTGTAAAGCCTTTCAGCACCAGGGAGTTGGTAGCAAGGGTGAAGGCGCTCCTGAGAAGGGCCGGAAGAAAGAATGTCCACAGATTTAATAACGGGAACCTTATTATTGACTCTGGAAAACTTCAGGTGACAAAGGACAATGCAAATGTAGTTCTCACACCTACGGAATTCAATCTCCTCAGGTGTCTTGCTGAAAGGCCTGAACAGGTATTTACACGGCTGCAGCTTGTAAATGTAATACTTGGATATGACTATGAAGGATATGACAGGACAATAGACGCGCATATCAAGAATATCCGGCACAAGATCGAGGACGACCAGAAAAACCCCTCCTACATAAAAACGGTCCATGGTGTAGGTTATAAATTTATCGGCCTGCCAGATGAGGACTAAACTTTTTCTCGCATTCACGCTTGTGATCTTTTTAGCCATTCTCTCCAATACCGTCTTCGAGAGGCTTATCATCAGTGATTTCAATAACTTTTTAAAAGGAACTGAGGAGGACAAGGTTTATTGGATGATGTCTTCTGTTGAAGGCAGTTATATGGATAACGACTGGAATATGGCTCACCTCAGTAATTCTATCCACTGGGGCATTATGTTAGGTTTTGAAACTTATGTGGAAGATATATCGGGCAGCAAGGTCATATCTTCCACTGATGTGCTCTCCCATCTGCCGCCCAACATGTCAAGGAGAATGAACTCATTTTTCAAACTGCCTGAAGGGACAGGCGAATTCATCTGGTATCCGCTTTACGTCGAGGGAAATGAGATAGGAAAGCTGTATATAAGGCCGCTGGAAAGGGTCGGCCTGCTTCCACATAAAGAGGAGATTTTCAGGGAAAGGGGAAAGAAGTTTCTTATCCTGTCATTTTTGATCGCGGGAGTGGGCGCGTTGTTCCTGTCCGTACTGCTTACTATTACACTTTCCAGGCCCATCAGACGTTTAACAAAATCTGCCGAGGATATCGCAAAGGGTGATTTCTCTGTAAAAGCGCCATACCGGCATAAAAAAGGGCTGCTCAGATACAACGATGAGATAGACAGGCTGACCGTCACATTCAACTATATGGCAGAGGCGCTGAAAAGAGAGGACGCATTGAGAAAGCACCTCACATCCAACATAGCCCATGAGTTGAGAACCCCGCTCACGATAATCAAGGGAAACCTGGAAGCGATTGAAGACGGCGTGATCTCTGACCCCCGTACAGTTATCAAAAACATCAATTCCGAGATACAAAGGCTCATCTCTCTTGTAGAAGGGATCAAGGATGTGACAAGCGCTGAAGCCAGCTTCTTTAAAAAGGGAGAGCTTCAGGAGGCCAACCTTAAGGAGATCATATCTTCAGTTACAGATGGAATGCGCAAGCTTATAGAAGGGAAAGGGCTTTATTTAGAGGTTGAGGGGCCTTCGATGACGGTCATGACATACCCTGACAAATTTCACATTATATTAAAAAACCTGTTAACTAATGCTTACAAATATACTGATAAAGGCGGCATTACTGTAAGCTGGGATCACTGTAAAGAGGCAGGCAAGTCCGGCTTTTACCTTACAGTTGAAGACACGGGCAGCGGTATCGCAGCGGATAAGGCCTCAAAAGTATTTGAGAGATTTTACAAAGGCAGGGATTCAGACGGAAGCGGACTCGGGCTCGCTATTGTTAAAGAGCTTACTGAGGTTATCGGAGGCAAGATAGAGCTTCAAAGCAGCCCCGGCATAGGTTCGCAGTTTACCATAAAATTTATCACCGGCTGAATATTCATATTTTATTCACCAACTTCATAGTATATATATACATGAATCTCGCACGTAAAAAAATTGTAATAGTATTTGCATCTGCTATAATTCTTTTGTCAGCCTGTTTCTCTTCTGCGTTTGCCTGGCATGAGGGGAAAGAGGTGACGCCTTATGGTGATTCCTGCCGGTTATGCACTGATTACGGCACATGCGACTCGCCAATGAGCAATGAAGGAGCAAAGAGGGCTATTATTGAGTACTACCATGCAAAAGGGCTCAACGTAATGATAGAGACGAACAGGGGACGGTTCATCAAGGCAAAGATAATTAATAAAAACGATGTAGTTGATGTAATAATCTTTGACCGCCGCACCGGCAGGGTCAGGTCTATTTATTAACAATATGCTTCAGTGATCCAGCCTATAAAAAATCTTTCTGTATCCCTGCCAGCTCAGCAGATGGTTTTGCAAACAGATAGCCCTGCCCGTACTCAACACCGATATCCAGCAGCATCTCATACTCTTCCTTCGTTTCAATGCCTTCTGCAATAAGCTGAGAGTTGATATTTTTGGCAAGATTGACGATGGCCTTGACTATCTCCTGCTTAATGTAGCTTTTATGGATAAGCCGGCTGAAAGAGATATCTATCTTAAGAAATCCGGGATTCAGCTCCATGATCCTCTCCAGTCCGGAGTACCCTGTTCCCATGTCATCGCCTGCATGGACGATACCGAGGTCTGAATAATCCTTCATCGCCTCCCTGAAGAGCGCGTAATTATCGATCGCCAGTTTTTCACTTACCTCAAATACCACATTTTCAGGTTTTAACTTCAGGTCATCAAGAAGGTCCTTAAGATAGACGCCGCGGAACTCAGGATCGTGAATGGTCATGCTAAGAGTGTTAATAAATATTTTTTTGTCAGTTTCGAGATGGCGCGCGCTCTGAAGTGCTATTTTCCGGCAGAGGCTGTCCAGTTCAAAAGAGAGCCCGCATTTTGTTGCCAGAAGAAAAAGGATAAGCGGGTTATAGAACTTTGAATTTTCCGGGCCCCTTGTAAGCGCTTCATAACCCAGAATATCCAGTGTCTTAAGATTTACGATAGGCTGAAAGACGGTTGAGAGGTTGTGCTCAACTATTATTTTCTGCAGTTCATACCTGCCTGTATAATCCTGCTTCATTGCCGTGAACTCGCCCATCTTCTTGGCGTTATTCACCAGCTGCATTATAAGGCGCATGTTATTGACCATGGGGTTCTGTATCTCAAGGGCATACCCGACCGTGGGGATGGAATATTCTTTAAGGTACGGGAAGAGCAGCGTAAAGACCGCCTCTTCCAATTTTATCCTGATCCGCTCCGCTATGTTCTCAAGATGGTATAAGAGATTGGTGCTGTCCTCGCGCGGAGAAGATAGGAAGATAACGAAAGTATCAACATCATATATATCAATAATGAATATGTCGGATTTCCGAAGTTCGCCTTCCCTAAGTTCTTTAAGAGTATTGGTAAGATGGTTGAAAGTATCGAGGTAGACGTTGCTCCCGTAGAGATGCTCTATCTTTCTGAGGTCCGGGATCTGAATTGTGATACAGGAGAGATACTTATATGCGACCAGCAGTTTCTCAATATTATCATATTCCTTGATGACCGTAGGAAGCGACAGTTTGCTGTTAAAATAAAAGTTCTCGTTTATCGAGACATTTATTTTTGAATTCTTAAAACCGCCATCATTATTGCCTGACAACTCTCTACCTCCGAAGATCAATCCCAATTGAATTCAAGGAATAGCTGATTGAGATTTTATATCTATTTGTAAAATCTGTCAATAAAAAACATTTGTTCTTTTATGCATCATATCTTCATTAAATATTCATGCTTCCTTCATCCTTTCTTCAAGTGTTTAAAGTAAATTATCAGTATGAAATCTGAAGAAACCAAAAAATGGAGGTGAAGAGTATGAAAAAACTTGTAGTTGGATTGGCATTAATATCATTACTTGCTGCCGGCGCTGTAGTTTATGCCCACGGCCCTGGTTCACGAGGCGGCCACATGATGGGACAGGGCTTTAATGGCGGAGATATGATGGGCAGAGGATGCGGCGGCGGCCAGTGCGGCGGTGAGAATGAAGAAAGCCGGAAGTTCCTTGATGAGACGTATTCGCTCAGGAAAGAGATGCATGACAAGAAGTTTGAGTACCGGGAAGCGCTGCGTAACCCGGACACGACTGTAGCAACCATCACAAAACTTGAAAGAGAGATACAGAGCCTCAAAGAAACTATCCGTGAAAAAGCGCCAAAAGATTCACATATGAAGATGGGCAGGGATGGAGGCTGCCGGCATTAATTACGCTGCAAAACAATAATCTTAAGGCAGCCGGAAGGTCCCGGCTGTCTTTTTTATAACATCTAATCTAAACCAGATATACAAAGTCAACCCTTTCTTAGAATATGTTATATTGACCTTATACCATATCTTTGTTAACATTCATACCCATGAAGAAAATAATTATAACAACATTGCTTTTATTGTCCTTTTACGGCAATGCTCATTCTGCCGCTGAGGAGTTACGCGATGATAACAGTGCAGGAGTGCACGAAGAAGTGCTTCAGAACGGGCTTAAGGTCTTTGCCATAAAAGATCCTAACGCTCCCCTTGCCGTCTTCCAGATCTGGTATGATGCCGGTTCTATTAATGAACAGGTCGGCAAGACAGGGCTGAGCCATCTGCTGGAGCATATGATGTTCAAGGGCACTCCTAAATACGGCGCCAAAGTATTTTCAAAAATAATACAAAGAGCGGGAGGGGTTGACAACGCCGGCACAAGCAAGGACTTTGTCTACTATTATCAGAAGCTTGCTCCTGACAGGCTTCACCTTTCCATTGAACTTGAAGCTGACAGGATGCGGAACCTGATCATGGAGCCGGAGGAGTTTCTTTCTGAAAGAGATGTTGTTATGGAAGAGCGGAGGATGCGCTATGATGACGACCCGCAGAACCTTGTTTATGAAGAAGTGCTGTCCGCTGCATTTAAGAACCATCCTTACAGATGGCCGGTCATAGGCTGGATGGAGGACCTGAAAACAGTAACGCGGGATGATCTCTGGGCATATTACAAAACACGTTATTCTCCTAATAACGCATTTATAATCGTCGCGGGCAATATTGATGTCGTATCCATACTGGAAAAGATAAGAAAAGAATTCGGAAGCATTACGAGAGGGACTGAGATCCCGGCTATGAATATAAATGAACCTGAACAGAGGGGTGAAAGGCGGGTATATGTTAAAAAGGAAGCAGAACTCCCTTACGTCATGAGCGCGTATAAAACGCCCAACATACTTAATGATGACAGTTATGCCCTTGATGTTCTTGCAGGAGTGCTTTCAGGAGGGAAGAGCGCAAGGATATACAGAAGCCTGATCGATGAACAGCGCATAGCGCTTTCTGCAGGCGCCGGTTACAGCAACCTGGATAAATTTCCTTTCTTGTTTTATCTGTACGGCACAGCATTGCCCGGGAAGAAGATAGAGGATGTTGAAAATGCATTATATGCAGAGGTCGGGAAGATAAAAGAAGCGCCTCCTACTGAACTGGAAATAATGAAGGCAAAGAACCAGATCGAATCGGATTTCATTATGAACCAGGATTCCATCTTTTATCAGGCGATGATCCTTGCGGAATTTGAAATGCTCGGAGACTGGAGATTGAAAGACAGGTATATTGAAGGGATCAGAAAAGTCAGCCCCGAAGATGTTCAGCGGGTCGCTAAAAAATATATTGTAGAAGACCAAAGGACGGTAGGTATATTGATACCGGTAAAGCGAGAAGTGAAGAATGAGAATTGAGAAATTGCGGAAAATAATTTTTATTGCATTAATTTTGTGTGTCTCATTATTGATCATCAGCCCTTCTTCGTTTGCCCTTGATGTCAAGAGAAAGATGCTTGAGAACGGCCTGACCCTGATGATCGTTGAAAGGCATAACCTCCCTGTTGTAAAGGTTTCCGTAGGCATCAGCGCAGGCAGTCTCTATGAGCCTGAAACAAAGGCCGGGCTTGCTGACCTGGTCGCGAACATGCTGAATGAAGGGACAAAGAACAGGACTGCTCAGCAAATCAGCGGAGAGATCGAGTTTGTAGGAGGATCGGTCGGCGCATCAGGCGGTGAAGATTATATAACAGTCAGCCTTTCTGTTCTAAAGAAAGATCTAAACCTTGGCTTTGACCTTCTTTCAGATATTATCCTGAATCCGGTCTTCCCGGAAGATGAACTGAAAAAGAAGATCGAACGTACCAAGGCCGGATTAATAGCACAGGAAGAGGATCCCGGATTTATCGCATCAAGGGATTTTAAAAAGGCGATCTTTGGCAGCCATCCTTACGGCAGGCTCGCTGCAGGTTCAGCTCAGACCCTTGATCATATCACCAGAGATGATCTCATTAGTTTTCACTCCGGATATTACGCCCCAAATAATGCGGTTATGGCTGTAGTTGGCGATGTTACACCTGAAGAAGCAGAAGCTATGATTAATAAATATTTCGCACAATGGAAAAACAGGAAGATAGCCCCCCCGTCTTTGCAGAGCATTGTTATGCAGACAGAACAAAAGATAATTACCGTAGACAAAGATCTCACGCAGGCAACTATTATTCTCGGGCATCTTGGAGTCAGCAGGGACAATCCGGATTATTATGTTTTATCAGTCATGAACTATATCCTGGGTGGAGGCGGTTTTGGCTCAAGGCTTATGCAGAACATACGCGAAGATAAAGGCCTTGTCTATGACATTCACAGTTTTTTTGAACCTGATAAATACAGCGGCAGTTTCCAGGTCGGCCTGCAGACAAAAAATGAATCAGCCAATACGGCTATCGAGGAAGTATTGAGAGAGATAGAAAAGATAAGGAAGGAACCGGTTTCTGATATGGAACTCTCTGATGCGCAGTCATTTCTTACCGGCAGCTTTCCGATGAAGATCGAGACAAGCTCACGCATAGCGGGCTTCCTCGTTGCTGTTGAATACTACGGCCTCGGGCTTGATTATATTGATAATTACCCTAACTTCATAAATAGTGTAACAAAAGAAGAAGTGCTGAGAGTCGCAAATAAATATCTCCATCCTGACAATTATACCCTTGTTGTAGTTGCGAAAGAGAAAGAAGCTGCAGTAAAGAAAAGGTTCGATAAATAACCCCACGCAGATAAATACCGTATTATCAAAAGGTTGTAATAATAATTTGAAATATCTTGCATATTATGATAATTATTAAACATGAAATGTCATATAAACAAATCACGCATTAAACACAACCTGCAAGCAGAAATCTTTCATGGCTAAGATAGATAAATATTTTAAAATCGTTCTACAGAATGAAGCCAGCGACCTGCACCTTGGTTCCGGCGCCAAGCCGACCATGAGGAAGGAAGGCGAGCTTATAGCGATAGAAGATGAAATATTGCTAAACGATATTCTTCAGGAAATGCTTTTTGAGATTATTACCGCAGGGCAAAAAGAGCTTTTTATTAAAAGAAAAGAGCTGGATTTTTCTTTTGAGGTGCCTTCAGGCCCAAGATTCAGGGTGAATTATTATATCGGAAACAAGGGAATTTGCGCGGCGTTCAGGATCGTGCCTGTACGCATACCTTCTGTCAAAGAGCTTGGGCTCCCTGAACATATCCTGAAGTTCGCGGACATGAGCAACGGCCTTGTGCTTGTAACAGGCCCCACAGGCTGCGGTAAATCCACTACACTCGCTTCAATAATAGACCATATAAATGAGACCAGAAAGGATCATGTTATTACCATTGAGGATCCTATTGAGTTTGCCTATAAAAACAAGAATTGCCTTATAAACCAGAGAGAACTTGGCGCCCATACAAATTCTTTTGCAAATGCGTTAAAGGCATCGCTGAGGGAGGATCCTGATGTTATCCTTGTCGGCGAGATGAGGGACCTTGAAACGATCGAGCTTGCGATAACAGCTGCAGAAACAGGACAACTGGTATTTGCTACCCTGCACACACCTTCCGCTGCGCAGAGCGTTGACAGGATCATTGATGTCTTTCCTGAAGGGAAGCAGGCACAGATACGCACAATGCTCGCAGATACACTCAAAGGTATAGTTGCTCAACAGCTCCTCAAGAAAGCTGATAAGACAGGAAGGATCGTTGCTGTTGAAGTGCTTTTTGTAAACTATGCGGTCTCAAACCTTATCAGGGAAGGCAAGACATACCAGATCCCTTCTGTCATGCAGACCTCAAAGCAGGAACAGATGCAGATAATGGACGAAGAGATAATGAAGTATTTACTGCATAAAATCATCACGCCTGAAGAGGCTTATCTGAAAGCAAATAATAAGAAGCTTTTTGCTCCATACCTCACCGGCGATAGCCATAGAGGAGGCGCACAATGAGAGAAAGAAGCTTTTATAATAACATCCTGTTTATCACGCTTTTTTTAGCATTATTTATTGCGATAGGCAGCAGTACGGCTAAGGCAATAGAGAATGATCCGGAGCTTAAGACAGTTTCCACCGGGCTTGATGATCAGGTTGGAATGTCCCTTACTGTTTATAACGTTAACCTGGGGCTTGTTAAAGATGTGAGGGAACTGACACTTGATAGGGTGATAGGAAATCTCAGGTTCATGGATGTGGCTTCAGGCATTATCCCGACAAGCGTATCAATAAGATCGCTGATAGACGCAAACAGCCTGGGCATACTTGAACAGAATTACGAATATGACCTGCTTAATCCGCAGAAGCTTCTGGATAAGTACGTCGGAAAGAAGGTGAAGATATTCAATGAAAACCCTTATACCGAAAGAGAGGAGATCATAGAAGCCACGCTTCTTTCAAATAACGGAGGAGCAATATATCAAATAGGTGATGAAATAACATTCAACTATCCCGGCAGGGTCATATTCCCGGAAGTACCCGATGACCTTATCTCAAAGCCAACACTGGTATGGATGTTTGAGAACACGCTCCCTTCAAAACAGAAGGTCGAGGCGTCCTATCTTACAAACGGCATCAACTGGCGCGCGGATTACGTGGTAACGCTTAATGATAAAGATGATATGGCTGACCTGTCAGGATGGGTAACGATAGAAAACATGAGCGGCACGACTTATAAAGATGCAAAGCTGAAGCTTGTTGCAGGTGATGTGAACAGGGTCAAAGATGAGCATGAATATGATGAAAGAATGATGTATGCGGCAAAGGCGATGGCAGCAGACGAACAGTTCAAGGAAGACGCGTTCTTTGAATATCACATATATACACTTCAGCGAAATTCAACTATCAAGAACAACCAGACAAAACAGATAAGCCTTATCACTGCTGATGATATCCCCGTGAAAAAAGAGTTCATTTTTCAGGGAGCGGCATATTACTACCGCACACAGTATGGGCAGCCTTTATCAAACCAGAAGGTAGGAGTTTACGTTGAGATAGCCAACATGGAAAAGAACAATCTTGGAATCCCTCTGCCTAAAGGCACGATCAGGATATACAAGAACGATAATGAAGGGAGCCTCCAGTTCGTTGGTGAGGACTCTATCGACCATACCCCGAAAGATGAGAAGATAAAAGTGAAGCTTGGGGATGCATTTGATATTGTCGGCAGCAGAAAGCAGACAAGCTGGGAAAAGACAGCTTATGATACTTATGAAGCCGGATATGAGATATCGCTCAGGAACCACCAGAAAGAAGATATTGTTGTAAAAGTTGTTGAACCTATTCAGGGGGACTGGAAGATGGTAAGCTCATCCCATGATTACAATAAGACAGAAGCATTCACTGCAGAATTCAATATCCCGGTTCCCAAAGATAAAGAGGTTAAGCTCAATTATAAGGCAAGAATGAAGTTCTGATAAATATTTTGCCGATTTTTTGGACTGCTGTTAAATTACCTCCCCTGTCAAAGGGGAGGTAATTTATTTTATCGGATGCTTATGTTATTTATTTGTAACGGTAATTGATTGCGCCGTATTGCTGTCTCCTGCTTCTTTATAGCTGGCGGTAACCTTGTCTCCGACCTTTATATCGCCGATTGACGCGCCTTCATTACATTGGGCGACCTTTGTTTTAGCGTCAGTATTTAGAATGATCAATGCGTCTTTCTTTTTTACCGTAACAGTGTTGTTAGCTGCATTGACTTCTGAAACACTTCCGGTGATCTGCTTTGCCGCGGAAGCCGATTTGTCAGAAGCATTGACTGAAGCTGTAAAAAACATTATTACAACCACTGTGATGAGTGCTGCCGTTAACTTTTTCATGCTGTGTTACCTCCATATGATTTTATGTTTGTTCGTCTTAAAGACGAATGAAGTCAGAATTAATCGAATGCAAGTTCACTTCCTTTTTATGATTAGATATATTGATCTCCTTTTTAACCCGAATAATGTTGCGATCCCGCTGAAAAACAAAACTGCTGAAGAAGGTTCAGGTGCCATTGAAGGTATAGAGTCGCCATCCCGCACTGCCCAGGCATATCGGTTCAACGCTTTACCACTTGTCCCCTGAGTGCCGTATTTGAAGCTGTAACGCCATGCCTGAGAAGGGTCTTGAACATACTCAGTTGACGACCAGTACATGAATGGCCTTACGTTTATAAAAGCTCCCGGAGAATCTGATGTAATACCATCTGATACGTATAAATGTCCCATCTCGCTGCCTGAACAACCGGAACCTGAACAACTGTCCGAATCAGGAAGTCTCCAGTCGTCAAAGCTTTGGAAGATAAGGCCTGCAGCCCAGGTGTTGGCCTCATCCCAGGTCAATGTTCGGCCTGAATAATTTGCATCCTGCAGCCAGGTTATATTAAGCGCATCATCGTAAATTAAGCCGTTCCCCCTGTCTCTAAGAGCTGCTTCAGATGAAACGGCAATGAACAGGAATGCTGCTGTCACAAATATAAATGAACTAATTGTCTGCATGATATTTCCTGGTTTTATTAGCCGGTTCTTGGTTCATTCTTTATTTAATAGTTTTTTTGACAGGGAGTAACCGGTCATTGCGTTAATATTAGCAGTAAGCTCTTCAAGTCTAAGGTTCTTTTCCATCTTCTCCCATACCAATGCAGGAGGATAAAGCAGTATTTCAATCTGGAGCCTGCGTCTTTCGTAATATAGCCTTGTTACATCGTTCAGTACATCATCTCTAAGCTGGGTCATCAATCTTGATCTCGTATCTATAGATGTTTGGTCGTTGTTCCATATCAGATCCCCTAATTCCCAGGTCATTGAGATCGACCACCCGTCGTCTTTTCCATCTGTGACATCATCGTCTTTGTACTTCTCAGTGGATGTGCTGTAAAAATATGTGCTGCTCTGCCAGTTTTGCCCTGTGCCATAATCTATTTTCAGATCAGGGAGCCAGGCTTTTTTTGCAGCAGCGGAACTCCATTCCGTTATCTTATCCGGATTTACCCCGGCATATTGGATTGCTGCTTTCTGAACCTCTTCTATGTCCGGCTCATTGTCAAAATAAGAAAGAAAGTTATCTGAGGTAAGATTTTTATCCTCATAAAACAAGTGTGCTTGTTTGCGTATGGTCTTATATACACCCTTATCAGTGGCTGCCCATAATGTCATGTAATCATTAGGGGAAGACGGGACAATCGCCAGATGATTTATAACAGTAGCCTTGATCCCTTTGTAAAGTTCTTCCCATCTGTCGGATTTTTTTGAGTATTGGAATACTCCTCTGCCAGTAGCAGAATAAATGATGTCTGCATCATAAGGGTCAATGATAATGTGGTTAATGTCTTCGCTTAATAGTCCAAATTTGCTAACATCGCTCCAAGTTTCTTCTTTATCATCGCTCTTCAGCAAGCCTTTTGAAGTGACAATATAGATCACATTTCTTTCATTAATGCTAAGTGCTACTGATTTAATCAATCTTGAATATAGAATATCTATCTCAATTGCATCGTCCTGACCTGATAATTCAAATTCGCCGCTGCTTTTTTCTGTGTAATAGCCGGTTCTGTAAATCAAATCCCAGTTTATGCCGCTGTCTTCACTTCTGTATAGGTCATTCCCTGATACGGCATATATGATATTTGGATCAATATTATGAATGGAGATGATTGATACGCCATTTCTGGATGGCAATGATACTATCTTCAACCAATCTTTCCCCTTATTATCAGTTCTGAAAAGGCCTGCTTCAGTCCCAATAAACATGATCTCATCATTGTCCGGATGGACGGCAACAGCTAAGACAGAATTTTCGAGAGTTCCGCCTCCTGTAAATAAGGTTTCCCAACTGTAACCTTCATTTTTGCTTCTATAAAGTCCATTATTTGTTCCTATATAAATGATCTGCGGATCTGCAGCGGATAGCGTGACAGAATTTATAGTATTGCCTGTACCTTTAAACGATAATATCTCTTTCCAACTCAACCCGTTGTCATGAGTTATGTAAATGGAATCATATGAACTGACAATGACTTTATTTGGATTGCCCGGCGCTATCAATATATTCAGCAGCTCGGTGTCGTTAATTCCATAACTTGAATATTCCCATATTACATCAGAGGTTATATCATCTCCAAAGCTTATCGGAGGTGATATAAATATGACAATAGATAAGAAAATTGAAAATATTATGTTAGCCATATAGTAATAAATTCACACTTTATTCACAAAAAAAACATACAATTTACACAAAGCATATTTGACTGCCTGATTGAATAGAACTAACATTTAACTTATAAAACAGCCGGTGAGAGGCGATAAATTGACACTCTCACCGTTTTGAAAAGAAACATCATAGACAATTCGAGTTGATATGATGCTTCTTACAAGGTATTAAAGTGATTATTAAAACGGATACTAATCATGCAGCCTTTTCGCTGTCAGGCCACAGTTCTTCCACTTTTTTACCTAATTCTTTAGCTATCGCCCATTTAATGCGCTTTGATTCGCAGGAGCCTTTTATGACATTGCAAACTGCAACATTTGACACCCCTAGTTTTCTTGCTATGTCTGCCTGTTTTATATCTTTCTGGATTAGTAGAATTTTTATTACTTTTTTCATGATTCCATTAACCTTAATTAACATAAATCATTTCAATGAAGTGATTATAATCGCATAGATATAATTTGTCAAGGTAAATAATCATATGGGAAAAGATTTAGGTCAAAGAATAAAAATAGCACGTAAAGGGATGAAGCTTACACAGGAGAAACTCGCCAAAAAATTGGGGATAGCTTATCCTACTCTGAACAAGTATGAAAATGGCCACAGAACTCCTGATGCGGAACTTCTGTCAAAAATTTCAACTATTCTTGATTGCGACCCCGGGTGGCTTTTATCCGGAGGAGAGTCGAATCTTGAGAACCTGCCTAAACCAAAAGGGGTATCTGTCTTCAGGACTCCTGTGCTTAACAAGATATCTGCTGATTTTCCCAGGGACGCTTCAAAGGAGACAGTAAGCTATATTTGTTTGGAGGATATCCCTGAGCACGCTTATTCTCTGATCATGAAGGGAGAAAGCATGTCTCCAACAATGCGGGAAGGCGATTATATAATATTTTTGCCCAATGAGAAGATCCAGGATGGAGATATTGTTGTGGTTCTGAATGAATGGGGAGAATCCATACTGAAAAGGTACAGAAAAAAAGAAGAAGAAATCTATCTTATAAGTGATAACGCTGAATATCCTAAGATCACATTACAAAAAGAGTGCAGGATAGTCGGTAAAGTAGTCGGAGTTTTGAGAAGGATCAGGATTTAATAATTTTACCGCACAAAACTACATAACGATCTCTGTTCCGATACCTTCTTCTGTAAATATCTCTAACAAAAGCGCGTGAGGCAGCCGGCCGTCAATTATGTGTGTCTTTTTAACCCCGCCGTCCAGTGCAATCTGGCATGACTGAGTTTTGGGAAGCATCCCTCCCTTGATGATCTTTTTGGAAACAAGTGATTTTATCTTCTTTTCATCCAAAGCAGAGATCAGCTTATTATTCTTGTCCATTACACCCTCTGTGTCTGTAAGCAGAATCAGCTTTTCTGCCTTCAGAGCAGCTGCTATCATCCCTGCGACATAATCGGCATTGATATTTAGTGTCTCATTCTTATGTCCTGCGCTGATGGGCGCAATGACAGGTATGAAATTGTCCCTTTCCATGGATAAAAGTATCTTCGGGTTAACCATCTCAACCTCACCGACAAGCCCGATATCTATTATCTCTGAAACTCCAGTTTCAGGCGATATCTTTTTAATGATCTTCTTTTTTGCCTTAATGAGATTTCCGTCTTTTCCGCTTAAACCTATCGCATTCCCGCCGTGACTGTTTATCAGAGTGACTATCTGCTTATTGATCAGCCCGCCTAACACCATCTCAACGATGTCAATGGTTTCTTCGTCAGTGACCCGCTGCCCATGAATAAATGAGGGTTCCTTGCCCATCTTCTTCATGATACTGTTTATCTTCGGCCCGCCTCCATGAACAATGACAGTCCGTATGCCTATGAAGTTCATAAGAACTATATCCCGGGCAAACGCGTCCTTAAGCTTTTCATCCACCATAGCAGCGCCGCCGTACTTAATAACAAATGTCTTCCCGTAAAACTTTTTTATATACGGCAGGGATTCGATAAGAATATTTGCTTTATCAATAAGTTTTTTCATAACATTCCCTCAGATTATGTTCATTATACCAAACATGCATTTAAGATGTTTTCCCAAGAAGTTCTCTGATCTTTGCCCCTATATCCTGAGACTTCATAAAAGCAGAGCCTATAAGCATCGCATCCGCTTTGCTTCTTTCTAAAGATTCGACATCAGCCCTTGTCTCAATGCCGCTCTCGCTGACTGTGATCTTATCATCAGGAATATCTTTAAGAATATCAAAAGTAGTATTCAGGTCTATATCCAATGTCTTTAAGTTTCTGTTATTTATGCCTATGATCTCAGAGTTACAATAAAGAGCAGCATCAAGTTCGTTAAAGTCATGCACCTCAACCAGGCAATCCAAAGAAAGCTCTTTTGCCAATCCCATCAGGTCATGAAGCTGGGATCTTTCAAGCGCAGCAACTATAAGCAGTATTGCATCTGCGCCGTATGCCTTTGCCTCGTAGATCTGATAATCATCAAAAATAAAATCTTTTCTAAGCAGCGGCTTGTCTGTCTCTCCCCTGACGCTCTTCAGATAATCAATCTTTCCCTGAAAATAACGTTCTTCAGTAAGCACTGAGATAGCTGCAACATTATTTTTGTCGTAAACAGAGACTATCTCATGAAGATTGAAATCTTCCCTTATGAGCCCTTTGGACGGTGATGCCTTCTTGATCTCAGCTATCAGATTTACAGGGCCGCCTTTCTTCCGCTTAACAGCAGACCTGAAAGACCTTGTCTTGCTGATATCATTTGCAATGGCCTTAAGCTCTGACACAGGAATGGCGCGCTTTGCCGCCTTTAAATCCTCGGCCTTATATTGGATAATTTCTTTAAGTATGCTCATTAAAAATTACTTTCTCTCAACCTTCTTTGCCTTCTCTAAAACCTCTTTGACCATCTTCTTTTTGTAAGCCTTAAGCGCTTTAGCCAGGCCGGCGTTATTAAACTGCATTATCTGTGCCGCAAAGATGGCGGCGTTCGTTGCGCCTGCATTGCCTACCGCCATGGTAGCCACCGGAATGCCCGGAGGCATCTGGACAGTTGAGTAGAGGGCATCAACGCCTTTAAGCGGTGAAGAGTCGATCGGCACACCAATGACAGGGAGAGTTGTATGAGCGGCTATGACACCTGCAAGATGCGCTGCGCTGCCTGCCCCTGCTATTATTACTTCTATGCCATTACCTTCTGCTTCAACAGCAAGTTTGACTGCACGCTCAGGAGTCCTGTGCGCAGATGCGACAGTCATATTAAAAGGTATCTTGAATTCCTTTAAGAGCTTGGCTGTCCTCTCCATTACCGGCAGGTCAGAATCACTTCCCATGATTATGAGTACTTTTGCTTTCATCTCTTCTCTCCTGTCTGTTATCTGTTTATCGCCTTATCGCCTATATCTTTCCTGTAGTGCATGCCTTCAAAATCAATTGCCTTTACCGCTCTGTAAGCGTTCTCTTTAGCAGTCTTTATATCACTGCCGAGCGCAGTCACTCCAAGCACCCTGCCACCTGATGTAATTATATCACCTTTATCATTGCGGCTGGTCCCGGAATGAAAGACAAAGACGTCATCACGCCCCTTTAAAGAATCAAGGCCGTTTATCACCCTGCCCTTCACATATGAATCAGGATAACCCTCGGCAGAGAGCACCACGCATATGGATGTATCATCCTTCCAGGCAATATCTATCTCATTAAGCCTGCCCTGTGCGGTGGCCTTCATCAGATCGTAAAGATCTGTCTCAAGCCGCATAAGTATCGGCTGTGCCTCAGGGTCTCCGAAACGGCAGTTATACTCAAGCACATACGGCTTGCCGTCGCACACCATTATCCCGGCATACAGAACTCCCCTGTAATCAATCTCCTCCCTAATGAGCCCTTCCATGAAAGGAGCCATCACTGTATCCATGATCTGCTTCTGAAGTTCTTCTGTAACTACAGGCGCGGGGCTGTACGCGCCCATCCCGCCTGTATTGGGCCCTGTGTCATTATCAAATATTCTCTTGTGATCCTGTGAAGATGCAAGAGGAAGAATGTTTTTGCCGTCTATTAAGACCATGAAAGATGCCTCTTCACCTCTTAAACACTGTTCAATGATCACCCTGTTGCCTGCCTTGCCGAACTTCCTGTCAAAGATGATCATCTTTAACGCATCCATAGCTTCATTGACCGTCTCTGCGATGATCACGCCTTTGCCTGCGGCAAGCCCGTCCGCCTTTATAACCAGCGGTGCGCCTTTCAATCTTACATAATCTTCGGCCTCCGTCAGAGTTGTAAATGTCTTGTATTCAGCAGTCGGTATCCCGTACTTTAGCATGAAGTCCTTTGCAAAGACCTTGCTGCCCTCAAACTGTGACGCCTTTTTATTGGTGCCGAAGATCAGCCTTCCCTCTTTCTCAAATGCATCCACTATCCCTTTTGTCAGAGGGTCCTCAGGCCCTACAACTGTGAGGTCGATGCCTTCATATTTCGCAAAATTAAGAAGCGAGTCGATGTCATCAGCTTTTATATTTATACACTTCGCCTGCTGAGCTATCCCTGCATTGCCAGGGGCGCAGAATATCTTGTCCACTCTTGTGCTCTGTTTAAGCTTCCAGACAAGGGCGTGCTCCCTGCCTCCGCTTCCTACTACAAGAACCTTCAAATTATTTCCTCCTGAATAGATAACATGTTAATGCCTGAAATGCCTCATGCCTGTAAATATCATCGCCACATTATGCTCGTCAGCCGCAGCAATGGTCTCGCTGTCCTTTATCGAACCGCCGGGCTGTATGATCGCGGTCGCGCCTGCCTGAGCTGCAACATCTATCCCGTCCCTTGCAGGGAAGAATGCGTCAGACGCGACAGCAGAACCTTTAAGCTGGATATTGTAATTGCCCGCCTTCATCACGGCAAGCCTTGCTGAGTCAACCCTGCTCGTCTGGCCGCAGCCGATGCCAAGCGTCCTGTCCTTTGATGCGTATATTATCGCATTGGATTTCATGTGCTTGCAGACCCTCCATGCAAATGCCATTGCCGCATACTCTTCGTCAGTCGGCGCCCTCTTTGTGACGACCTTGCAGGATTTGAGCTCATTGATCATGCCGTTGTCCTTCTCCTGAAGAAGGAGCCCGCCCTGTATCTTTCTCATCTCAAAGCCCGTGACATCCTTTGATATGTCAAGCTCAAGAAGCCTGATATTCGGCTTTGTGCTTATCAGTTTCAATGCAGCATCATCAAAGCCCGGAGCTATAATAATCTCGATAAAGAGACTGAGTATCTCTTTTGCCGTTGCCTCGTCAACTTTTTTGTTCAGCGATATTACGCCTCCGAACGCAGAGACAGGGTCTGTCTCAAACGCCTTTCTGTATGCCTCGCTGAGCGTGTCAGCGGATGCAACGCCGCAGGGGTTGTTGTGCTTCACTATCACAGCGGTCGGCCTTTCATTGAACTCCTTTGCAAGGTCTATGACAGCGCTTGAATCAAGGTAGTTGTTAAATGACATCTCCTTGCCCTGAAGTATCTTTGCGTCAACAAGCGAAAGCCCGCTGTAGAGCGGTTCCCTGTAAACAGCCGCCTTCTGGTGCGGGTTCTCACCGTATCTCACATCAGATATCTTTCTGTAGCTCTTATTGAAATTCTGCGGGAATGTCTCAGTTTGTTCGCCCTGGGTGTTAAGGTAATTGGAGATGAGAGTGTCATACTGTGCTGTGTGCGAGAACACTTTCTTGGCAAGATAAAATTTTGTTTCATAACTCACCGCACCTCCGCCTGACTTCATCTCATCAAGAACCTTTGCATAATCAGCCGGATCAACAATAACAGCGACATCCCTGAAATTCTTTGAAGCCGCCCTTATCATTGTGGGCCCGCCGATGTCTATATTCTCAATCGCGGTCTCAAGCGACACGCCGGGCTTTGACACCGTCTGCTCAAATGGATAGAGGTTGACAACGACCATGTCTATGGATGAGATGCCGTGCTTCTCGATCTCTTCCTTGTCCTTTGCATTATCCCTTCTCCAGAGCAGCCCGCCGTGTATCTTCGGATGGAGCGTCTTAAGCCTGCCGTCCATCATCTCAGGAAATCCTGTGTGCTCAGAGACATCCTTCACCTTTATCCCTGCGTCCTTTAAAGTCTTAGCCGTGCCGCCTGTTGAGAGTATCTCAACTCCGCGCGCGCTTAACTCCTTTGCAAATTCAACAATTCCATTCTTGTCCGAGACGCTTAAAAGCGCCCTCTTTATCGCTGCCATTTCTCCTCCGTGTTTTTATTTATTTGAATAAAATATATCTGGCAATACACCCCTGCACCCCTCTTTTTAGAGGGGAAAAGATAAAGCAACCTTCTTTGGAGCAAAGCATCCCCTCTATCAAGAGGGGATTAAGGGGTGTGTTTATTTTTTGTAAAGAAAATTCCATAGTTACCCGCTCACTACAAAAAGCCGTCATTTTGAATTTATATACCCTTGCTCAAACAGGCTCAGATACCCGCTGTCTGAAATAATTATATGATCCAGAACCTCTATGCCGACGATCTTTCCTGTCTGTACCAGCCTCTCGGTAATTGTTATGTCGTCCCTGCTCGGTGTCGTATCGCCGCTTGGATGATTATGCAAAAAGAGCACAGAAGCTGACGCCTCTTTTATCGCGCTCCTGAATACCTCTCTCGGATGAACAAGCGAAGATGTCAGCGTGCCTTCAGATACAACCGTCTCCTTGAATATCCTGTTCTTCGTATCAAGCAGCGCGCAGAGAAACCGCTCCTTCTTAAGGCCGTAAAATTTGGGACGATAGTAATCAAACACATCACTGCTCTTCTTAAATGAAGGCTTGCCGGAGCCGTCCTCTGCCTCGCTTGACATCAGCCGCCGTCCAAGCTCAAAAGCCGCCTTAAGCTGTGCGAGCTTTGCGCTGCCGATTCCTTTTATCTTTGAGAACTCGGCCAATGAAGCGCCTTCTATCTCCTTCACACTATTGAACTGTGTCAGGAGTTCCCTCGCAAGCTCAAGCGCGCTCTTCTTCCTGCCGCCGGTTCTTAGAATGATCGCCATCAGCTGCGCGGTGCTCAACTCATCAGCGCCGAATTTCAAAAGCCGCTCTCTGGGCCTCTCATCCTCAGGCCAGCTCTTTATGCTTTTGTATTCCATAGAGATTAAAGGTCAGTATCCGGTGAAAAGCATTGAATTATAACTTATCATCAGGCAAAAAAGTAACTGCGTTTGTGGATACTCCGCTCGGCAAGATAGGCTTTGACGAGCGCGGTGATGTAGTGGGTATCGGCTTCTCTATGTATAAGGTTAATAAATGGTTTTATGAAAAAGTGAAGTAAGGCGGGGGTTATCGGCTATAACAACAGGAGTTATAACTCTTGTTCTTCAATTTCTGCCATTTTCATAATGGCTCGAAGCATGCCAGTTTTTAAATCCTTGTTGCCGTGAACAGGTACACTTATCCGTTCTTTTCTGCCCGCTTTCATATAAACATGATGGCTGCCGTGTACCTTTTTCAATTGCCAGCCTTTTCTCTCCAAAATCCTGCAAAAATCTTTTCCTGAAACACTTTTCATACAGCTATTTCCAACACCCTGTCCTCAGAGTTTAATACTATTTCCTCCGTGTCAACAGACAAACATGCCTCAATAGCTTCATAAATATTCTGCAGCAGTTCTTCCCACGAGTCGCCCTGAGTATGACAGCCTGGTATGGCAGGAACCTCTGCCCAATATCCGCCTTCTTCGGCATTATGTACAACAACTTTTATCTTCATATTATTACCTCCTTTCCTGATTGTTTTTATTTTACCCCTTTCCCTATACAATGGCAATTTGTGGATTATTTGTGGATTATATTGAAAATTATATCATGTGAGTGCTAAAAGCCATTACGCCGACTTTTCATAAATTGACACAGGAATAATCTGTGTGCTATTTTCTATCAAAGGAGAAAGACCATGGCAACTCGTGAATTGACAATAACCCTGTCTGATACTATTTTTGAAGAAATTGAAAAGTATAAAAAAGCCTCGCACAAAAGAAGCACAAAAAATGCTGTTACTGAATTACTTAAGTACGCTTTAACATTGCCTCCATACTTCAGGGATTTTGACTGGAAAAAAGCCGAAGCAGAAGCTGACAAAGAAATAGCAGCCGGAAAAACCAGATCATTCAAGTCAGCAGAAGATCTCATTTCAGACCTCAAAAAATGAACATCCTCCGCACCGAAGGCTTCAAGGTGGATTTCAAACAACTCCCCAAACTTACGCAGGAAAAGTTTGCTGCCAAAATCAGGCTCTTCATAAACGACATTCATCATCCTTCCCTCAGGGTCAAAAAGATGAAAGGGCATAAAAACCGCTGGGAAGCAAGCATTGCCTTACACAAATTACTCCTGCAAATTCCTCCTCAGTTTTATCACAGTGCTTAAGTTGCAATGAGCTTCTCTCTTTCCTTCTTTACAAGTAGCTTGGCTCTCTCGCCGTTATCGATGTATTCCTGAGAGTTTTCAAAGATATTGAGCATTTTCTCGCGAGTTGAATCAAGTATCGAAAAAGGGCATTCGCTCCCAAGGGTCGTATGATTATCTCGCATCAACCGTAACAGATTGTCGCGCCTTGGCACTGGTAATACTTTCCATTCAGAAGGCGTGATAAACCAATGATCCGTCTGATAAACCATCCAACTTTCGATAGCAGAGATGAGATCTAAACGACTGCCGAGATACTTGCAAACATAATATTCCAACATTTTGGTATTGCCAAGATCAGTTGCCACAATAACCTGCGTACCCGTAGGTGAAGGGAGCACACCTAAGAACAAAGTAGCTTCAATCAATTCTTGCTTCTCCGTATGCGCTTGTAAAGTTCCAATCCCTGACAAACAGACTGGCAAGATATCAGGAATATCAATGTGGAATAAAGCCAGTTCAGAGACTTGTTGATCCATATGTAATTATCCGGGGTTCATCCCTTTCTTCTCCACAACTCCGGAATCAAGACGTCCCGATTTCCCGACAATCCCGAACAGCCGTAACAAGTGGCAAGTAATAACTCGTTATCCCCAACGCCTAAGACTTATCCTTCAGCGCCTTCTTCTGAATGGCAATTAGCTCGCTGATGCCGGAATTGGCGAGGTGGAGCATCTTCTGAAACTGTTTGTTGTCAAACGGCTGTGTCTCTGCCGTGCCCTGTACCTCTATGAACTTGCCTGAGCCTGTCATCACGATATTCATATCCACCTCTGCTGCTGAATCTTCAACATATGAAAGGTCGAGTCTCGGCTCTCCCTCGACTATCCCAACACTGACAGCGGCGACATAATCCTTTATCGGATTCTTCTCTATCAGCCCTGTCCTGATAGCAAACCTGACAGCGTCCTTGAGCGCCACAAACGCGCCTGTTATTGAAGCGGTTCTTGTGCCCCCGTCAGCCTGTATCACATCACAGTCAAGCCAGATCGTCATCTCTCCAAGCGCGTCAACGTCAACGACAGACCGCATAGACCTGCCTATCAGCCTCTGTATCTCATGTGTCCTGCCGCCGACCTTGCCTTTAGATGATTCCCTGTACGTCCTTGTGGATGTAGACCTCGGGAGCATTGCATACTCTGCGGTGACCCATCCCTTGCCCTTGCCTTTGAGAAAAGGCGGCACCTTCTTTTCAATAGAGGCGTTGCAGATGACCCTTGTGCCTCCCATCTCTATCAGCACAGAACCTTCAGCAGCCTTTATAAAGTGTCTCCTCAGTTTGATCTTCCGCAGTTCATCAGCAGCTCTGTTGTCCGGGCGCATAATTATCCTCCAAGTTCAATTTTTGAAATGTTAAGTATATCCTGCTGCAAAAACCGCTCCCCTACCTTTATGAACCTCTCAGGCGCGTCAGTGACGTAAAACATCCTCAGCGGCGCGGAAGAATTGTTCTCTATACCGTATTGTACCAGCGCCTTCTTCACTTCGATCACTGTCTCACAGGCTGAATCAATGAGGGTAACATCATCACCCATGACCTGGGAAATAACTCCCTTCAGTAAAGGATAATGCGTACATCCCAGCACAAGGGTATCAATCGGTTCTCTCTTAATGCCTTCAAGATAATGGCCTGCGGTAAGAAGAGCAACATCATTGGATGCCCACCCCTCCTCTGCAAGCGGCACAAAGAGAGGGCATGCCTTTGTAAATATCGTGAGGTCATCAAGGCTGACCTCAAAGTACCTGTCAAAGCGTATTGTGCCGTGCTCTTTAATGACGATCGGCTTATTGCCGTAAAGCGCGTTTATCGCATGCACATAAGAGCTGCTTTTTACCGTACCCTCAGTGCCTATTATGCCTATCTTCTTTGCCCTTGTCGTCTTTATCGCCCTCTTTGCGCCGGGCTCTATGACACCTATTACCGGGATGTCAAACCTCTCCTTTATTGCAGGCAATGCAAAAGCTGAAGCGGTGTTGCAGGCGACGATCAGAAGTTTGATCCCCTTATTTACGAGGAAGTCAATCATCTCAAGAGAATACCTCGTAACTGTTTCAGCCGACCTTATGCCGTAAGGGACACGGGCTGTATCGCCGACGTATATGATGTCCTCGCCGGGAAGTTCGCTCATCACCTCTTTCATGACGGTGAGGCCTCCGACACCGGAATCGAATATGCCTATGGGCATGCTACTTGACAGCGGCTGCAATTCCTTCTCCTATCGGTTTTGATATGTCAATATGGCCGCCGAGGCTGTCAGCCTCTTTGCCCTGAATAAGTATCTTCATAGCTGTAAAGCCCGGAACAGCGGCCTTAAGTTTGGCGTAAAGGCCTGCGATCATATTGAACTCATCCAGCGCATCCCCTTTGAAGTTCTTTTGCAACCCGTCGCTGAAGTCAATATATATGACTCCTGCCCTGTCCACATAAAGATCCAGAAGCTGAGTGTTGTAAGGCTTGATGTAATCCCTTATCACATCCTCTGCAATGACAATAGCTGAACCCTCCCTGCCCCCTTCTTCTGAAACAGCAGAGGAACTCCCATTGTAGAGATTGCCCGGATCGGTATTCTCTGTTTCTTCAGATGTCTTACTCTTGCCGGAAGTTATGTCTGATATAAACGACGACTCAAATGAGAATTTCGGCTTGAAATAGAGAAAGCTCGCCCCTGCGGTTATGAACAGAACCGCTATCATGAGAATGAAAAAGCGCCATGACCCGCCCTCTTTTTTGCTGCTTTTATTTTTTTGCGGTTTCTTCATAAATAGTTATGCCTTTATAGATAGCCCCGGCTATTTCAGCCTCAAATTCATTTATGTATGAAGCATCTTCAAATGAAGGCAGCTCAACCATAATGGCTGCCGCCTCCACGTTAGAGAGAATGCTGTACGGAAGATGCCTTACGACAACCATGTCGCTGCTGAATTTTTCTGTAAAAGAGCTCTGCATCGCGTCAAGCAGGGCATTGGTCTTTGCCTGATAATCATACTGCCCCTTGTGCGCAAGATAAGGAAGGATATTTTCAGCAGGGATATCTGTCACAACAGGCACATAAAGCACTATCTCCTTATGATTGCCGACATGCAGGCTAACAAAGACATCAGCATTTTCACTCTCAGCCGCGTTCACCCTGTCACTTACCGATATGAAATTATCACCGGCTCTCGTCAGGGAAGATTTTAATTTATTTCCCTGTGCGAGAAGATTAATTCTCTTTGCGATATCAAGAACAACGTTCTTCTCATTGAACCCGCCTTTCACAATGCCGTAATCAGGCCCTCCGTGGCCGGGGTCGATCACAACGGTTTTGGACTTGTGAGAAAGACCTTTCTCATTACTGACCTTAGCCCCAATTTCTTGAGAAATATCGATCACGAGCCTGTCAGGGGATTTGAGAATAAATGACTTGAAACCGGTAAAATCCCCGAGTGAAAAGAGTATCGCATCATCGCCGAGCTTCTTATATGAAACGTCAACATTCTCCTCGGATATTTCAAATGCAGTTCCGGGGAAAGCAACATGAATGTTGTTTGTCCTCTGGTTCACTATAGACTTTGCTATGAGATTTTCAGGCCCTTCCAGAACTATCCTCAGAAAATCAGAATGGCGGCTCGACCTGAGCTTTAAAATATTCAGGTCATCAGCGCCTGTGTAAGATGAAAATAAGAGGAGGAAGAGTAAGGTTAAGAGCTTTTTCATGATGGGAAATTTTAGCATTTATTCATCTTTATATGCCATATAGATATAACAGTCTTTATAATTTCCAAAATCTGGTGTAAAGTATAGAAATCTTATAAATTCGAGTCTGGTTATAAACCCAACTTTTTGTCATTCCCGCAAGCAAAGCGCGTCGGGAATCCTTACTGGAGAAAGATTCCGGACAAGCCGGAATGACAGAAACGGGCAATTCATAAACAGATCCTAATTATACTTGATAAATTCATTCAGCAAGATAATATTTCATTAAAATAATAAGGAGGAAGAGCAATGTCATCAATACTTGAGAAGGTAAAGGGATGTGTCTCTGTTTCAGGCGGAAAGGTGGAGGTTAAAGATGCCAAAGCCGTAAGGGATATTATGGACGGCCTTATTTATGAGGCTGTCTTTGCCGCTGATGATGCGCGGAAGAAAGACCTTTTGAGGCTTGTCATCGAGATAGCCAAGAAGATGGGAGCTGTGCCGTCTTCTATCCAGTCGATATATGAAGAGATGGGAAGAAGCTATCCCGGTTTTACCGTACCTGCCATAAATATAAGAGGGCTCACCTATGACGTCGCTAAAGTGATCTTCAGAAAGGCAAACCAGATGAATGTCGGAGCCATGATATTTGAGATCGCCCGTTCAGAGATAGGCTACACAAAACAGAAGCCTCTTGAGTATTCGGCTGTTGTGCTTGCCGCAGCGGTCAAAGAGGGATATACAGGCCCGGTATTCATTCAGGGCGACCACTTCCAGCTCATAAGAAAAAATTACCTTGCCGACCCCAAACCTGAGACAGAGTATGTTAAGGGTCTTATCAAGGAGGCGGTTGAGGCGGAATTCTACAACATAGACCTTGATACTTCCACACTTGTTGACCTTGACAAGAAAGACCTTAAGGAAGAGCAGAGGCCGAACTTTGAAGCTGCCGCTGACCTTGCGGCGCATATAAGAGGGATCGAGCCTGCCGGCGTTACAGTTTCAATAGGCGGCGAGATAGGAGAGATAGGCGGCAAGAACAGCACATCTGAAGAATTGAGGGCGTATCTTGACGGCTTCAAAGAGACGATGAAGGCAGGCAAAGGTGTAAGCAAGCTCAGCGTTCAGACAGGCACATCCCACGGCGGGGTCGTGCTTCCTGACGGATCGCTCGCGCAGGTAAAGATCGCTTTTGAAACACTGAGAGAGATGTCTGATGTCGCGAGAAAAGAGTACGGGCTTTCAGGCGCGGTTCAGCACGGCGCGTCAACACTGCCTGACGAAGCATTCCACATGTTCCCTGAGACAGGCACTTCAGAGGTCCACCTCGCAACAGGTTTCCAGAACATCATATACGACAGCCCTTCCCTTCCCGCTGCATTCAAGAATGATGTTTATGAATACCTGAAGACTGAATGCGCAAAGGAGAAGAAAGAGGGCCAGACAGAGGAGCAGTTCTTTTACAGCACCCGCAAGAAGGGATTCGGCACACTAAAGAAGAAGTGGTGGGACCTTCCCGCAGAAGTAAAAACACCCATCATGAAAGAGCTTGAGGAAAAGTTCGACCTTCTCTTTAATAAATTGAAAGTCGGAAACACTAAAGATTACGTTAACAAGAACATGAAGATTGTTGCTGTTGAAAAGAAAGTGGCTGATAATGTTTTAGGGTAATTATGATAGATATTCCAGGCGCACTTACAGAATATTTCAGAAACAAAGAAGATATCTTTCTCGCCTTTGTTTTCGGTTCTGCCGCAAGCGGCCGTTTAACAAAAGAGAGCGATGTTGATATCGCTGTTTTATGCAGAAGGATGCCTGATTTCCATGAGGTTTTAAATATAACAGGCGAAGTTTCAGAGATTGTAAACAAAGAAGTTGATGTAGTTATTTTGAATGATTCTTCGCCTGTTATCAGAATGCAGGTTCTTAAAAACGGAAGATTAATCAAACGCAAGGATGACGCCATCTACAACAATTTCTATGTAAGAACAGTAAAAGAGTACGATGACCTGAAATATATAAGGAAAGAAGCGGAAGATAAAATACTGAGGGGAAGCATATATGCCTGACAAGGACATTATTCTTGCAAAGACAGGCAATATACAGAGATGCCTAAGGCGAATTAAAGAGACAACTAATCTCAACCCTGAGAGCCTCAATGATATTGATAAACAGGATATTTTCATTCTTAATCTTCAAAGGGCGACAGAAGCTGCAATTGACATTGCGGCACACATAGCGGCTTCAGAGGGATTAGGGCTCGCATCCGCAATAAAAGACAATTTTAGATTTCTGAACGAAGCAGGCATAATTAATGAAAGCCTTTTGAAAAAGATGCAGTCAATGGTGGGCTTCAGAAATATTGCGGTTCATGATTACCAGTCAATAAATGTGGATATACTCAAGTCCATATTGACCGGAAATCTCAAGGATCTGGAAGAGTTTTATACTGCTGTTTTGAAAAGATTTCCTTTAACAGAAAGATAAATGCCCCACGGCAATAAACCGTAGGGCATCTAAAAAAGTTCATCTATAATAACTATCAGCCTTTAATGCATCCTTTCTATCTCGCCCTTCTCTTCTGATACTTCAGGATTGTAAGCTTCCGGCTTCCTGCCAAAACAGACGCCGAGCGTCTCATAGAAAGAGACGATATCAAGGCTGACATGCCTCTGCTTAATTACCTCTGCTGTTGGCTTGTAAGATATCTTTGTTCCATTTACTTTAACGACCGTATTTCCGCCGAGTCCTTTTGTAAGAAGTATCACAGCGGCGCCTCCTGCCTCTTTGCCGAAGTTGGTGTCGTAGGCTGATGACGCGCCCGAACGCACCAGATGCCCCGGCGTCACCTCACGCACTTCAGGTATTTTATAAACGCCCGGAACGAACATGCCCGTCCTCTTCATAAACTCCTTGATCTCAGGGTCTTCCTTCATCCTCTTCTCAATCTGCTGCCTCACATACTTGCCTGCGCCTGCGAGTTTTTTATGCCCGAAAGCGTCAACGCCTGCTGACTCGTCATAAAGCAATTCCCCTGAAGCGGTAGTCACACCTTCCGCAGCTACGATTGAATATGTGCCTGCCTTTACATCGCTGCGTTCTATCCTCGCAAGGAACCTCTTCTTCACATGCGCGTATACGATATCAAAATCAACCGGTATCTCAGGTATCAGGATACAGTCAGCATCACCGCCGATGCCGCCTCTGAAGGCTGTATGCCCGGCGTACCTGCCGAACGCCTCAAACACGATAACACGGTTATGCGTATTGCCCGTGGTCTTAAGCTCCCTTACAAATGTCGCGATCCTGTTGATAGCTGAATCGCCGCCTACGCTGTAGGTCTGCAGGTCAAGATCCATGGTCTTTGGAGCATGCACGCAGGCGATCCCCTGAGCAGCAAGGTCAACCATCACACTTCCTGAATCATCGCCCCCGCTTATGACAAGCCCGTCTATTTTGAATTTTTCCAGACCCTTTTTGATCCTCTCATACTTATGCTCATCTTCGATCTTCTTGACCTTCACCCTTGAGTTCCCGGCTTCAGAACCGGCCATATCCGCCTGGATCAGATCAAGCCTCTCAGGTGTGAGCACAACGACCTTATCCATATCTACGAGATTGTAGAGCCCGGCATATCCATTAGGAATAATGACCGCCTCGATGCCCATTGAATTTGCCATCTGCGCCGCGCCCTTGATAACTCCGTTAATGCCTCCGCAATCTCCACCGCTTGTAAGTATGCCTATTCTTTTAATGCTCATATTGATGCTCCTTTCTTTAAGAGATTAATTCTGAATAATGCGTAAATTTTACCACATTACATTATCGTCTGCCAGAATTAATTTTTCATTGACCACTCGTTGAATATGTGCTACTTTTACTCAGTGGTTCAGATAATACATGGTTGCGTTGTAAATGGAGGCGATTGTGAAGTCTGTAACATCATATGAGAATTTCCCTTTTTCGATGGTTCTCTTCGCGGTCCTGGTGAATGTTTCGATCTATGCACTTGGTGTTGTCATACTTGTCGGCTTCGGAAATATTATGGCTGCGCTCTATCTTCTTTACTGTCTCGGCGTCGAGATCCATGTTATGAAAATGAGCTGTGTTGATTGTTACTACTACGGTAAATGGTGCGCATTCGGCAGGAGCAAAGCGGTCCCGCTCCTTTTCAAGCAGGGAGAGCCAAAAAGGTTTACTTCCAAATGTATATCATGGAAAGAATTGCTGCCTGATATTCTTGTTTCACTTATTCCGCTTGTCGGAGGGACTGCACTCCTGATCCGGGGTTTCTCATTGAGCATGGCTATGATGCTCGCGGCGCTGGTGGCGTTATCTTTCGGAGGCAATTACATTGTTAGGAGCAAAATAGCCTGCAAATACTGTAAGCAGCGTGAACTCGGCTGTCCCGCGGAGCAGTTTTTCAACAAACAGCAATCATAGTGGTTTTGAAGATGACTTGTCGGTTTTCTTTACAGCGTCCCTTTGGTCGAAGGCACGCCCTTTGTCTTCGGATGTATCTTGACAGCGGTTAGCACAATTGATAACATTACAAAATGACTGATATAAAGTATAAACCCGTTTCACATGACCATGAGGCTTTCCTCAAAAAGGCCTCAAAACGGAAAGGGTTCAGAAAAGCATACGAAGACCTGGAAGAAGAGTATCTGCTTACCCGTGAAATGCTTGCTGCTCGTTCAAAATTCGGCCTTACGCAGGAAGCAGTTGCAAAGTTGATGGGAACGACAAAAAGCGCGGTATCACGTTTGGAAGCTGCGGGTAAGCATGCCCCGTCTCTGACTACGCTCAAGAAGTATGCACGGGCAGTCGGTTGTCACTTGGAGATCAAGCTCGTTCCTAACGCTCAACTAACCAAGCGCTCAACTCGGCCCGTCAAAAAACAGGCGGCAGGTTAACTTCTCATTATGATAAATTTAAGCAAAAAAGCAGCCGATAGATTTAAGATGAAATGGCAGAGTTTACCTGAGCGTTCCGGCGATAATTGGAAAATAGATATCATAATGATCGAGCGGACTCCTATGCTGCTGATCATACATGAGTACACCCTTTTCACATTGGTTCGCCGCAAATCAGAGTTTAAATCTATTCCGGATATCGCAGAAGAAATCCGCAAATGCTGTCCATGGTATCGCTATACAGGAGAAATATCGATAGGTAAAAACAATGACCGGAGATTAATCGGCAGTATAAATGAAATAAAATTTCAAATAGAAGGGGAATTTTTACCGAATCAAATTAACGCAATGGAAATGCAAATCAATGATTGTCTCTATTCTTACTTATCGCCTCGCAAGCGTGATTACGGCAAACCATTTGAAGCAGTTGAGGAATATTCAAAAGGGCTTTGGCCGGAACAAACACTTGATGTGTCTTAATCCCTATCAATGTTTCCGCTTGTACAATGTATAGAATTGACAACGGGTGACGTTTGTGTACATAATATGATACACAAACGGAGGATACAACCATGAAGTTTTTGAGCGTCCGGGATTTAAGAGGCAAATCAGCGCAGATATGGAAAGAGCTGCCTGATGAAAAAGAGATGATCGTTACCAGCAACGGCCGGCCGATAGCGATTCTTGCGGCAATAACCGAGGCAAATCTTGAGGAATCGCTGTCGGCATTCCGTAGGTCGCGCGCCGTTGAGGCTGTTGTTTCTCTCCAGCGGAGGTCTGTAGAGAAAGGAACTGACAAGATTTCGATGGATGAGATCAATGCTGAAATTAAATCTGTCCGTAAAAAGCGTGCATGACGGACATTGTCATTGACACCAATGTTCTCGTTGCGGGTCTTTTATCGCCGTTCGGAACCTGCGGCGAAATCGTGCGCATGGTCTCAGCCGGTGAACTGACCCTCTCCTATGATGCAAGGATACTGTCAGAATACGACGAGGTGCTGAGGCGACCGAGGTTTGGATTTGAAGAAGAAAAGGTTGCCGTATTTCTTGATTATATCGTGCATCGCGGCCGGGCTGTTGCGCCCTCCCCTTTGCCGCGTCCGCTTCCTGATCCGGATGATGAACCGTTTCTCGAAGCCGCTCTTGCGAGTCAAGCTTTATGTCTTGTTACAGGAAATCAAAAACATTTTCCTGCTGAAAGATGCCGTGGCGTTAACGTCATTTCACCAAATGAGTTTCTGATCTTCTTCAAAAAGCAACAGGCAAAAAAGAAACACATAACAAAGCGCTCAACCCTAAAGCGCAAAAAATAGAGCGCCTGCCACTTTTTCTTTACAGAGACCCTTTGGTCGAAGGCACGCCCTTTATCTTTGGATGTATCTTGACAGCAGACTGAAGCGACCTGCCGAAGCCTTTAAATATAGCTTCAAAGATGTGGTGAAGGTCGCGGCCGTAGCTGAGATTTATATGCAGGTTCATGCCTGCCGCATTTGAGACCGACCTGAAGAAGTCCTCGAACAGAGAGACATCTATATCCTTTATCTTCCTGCCGCCTTTCGGAAGCTTGACGTTGTATACAAGATAAGGCCTGCCGCTCAGGTCGATAGCTATCTGCGCGAGGCACTCATCCATCGGGGTAAGTGATTCGCCGTATCTCCTGATACTCTCTTTGTTTCCAAGCGCGTCTTTTATCGCAGCACCAAGAACAATTCCAAGGTCTTCTATGAGGTGATGATAATCAACATCAATGTCGCCTTTTGCCTCTACAGTGAGATCCAGATGGCCGTGCTTTGACATAAGGTTCAGCATGTGGTCAACAAAAGGGATCGATGTGTTTACTTTATAAGTGCCCTTGCCGTCAAGATTAATGCTCGCCTTGATATTCGTCTCTTTTGTCTTTCTCTCGACCTTTGCTTTTCTCGCCATTATATCCCCCTAATTAAATTCGTATATTCTCTGTTTTTATAATTCGTCATTCCGACTTGTTCGGAATCTTCCCCTCTAATAAGAGGGGTTAGGGGTGTGTTTATCTCAACATCCCCCTGTATCCCCCTTTTCTAAGGGGGAATTTCAAAAACTAATTTTATTGTGATAACTGCTTTAAATTTTTAAGAAAGAAATTATTCTCTTTTGGAGTCCCGACAGTCACCCTGAGACAGCCGTCAACAACGCCATGCATGTTCCTTATAAGTATGCCGCTTTTAAGAAGCATCCTGTGGACCGTATCTGAATCCTCAACCTTAAACAAAATGAAATTGGCATCAGAAGGAAAAGGCAGAACGCCGTCTATCTTCTGCATCTCTTTAAAAAGCCTCTTTCTCTCTGAGACGATCAGCTTTATCTTGGAGCCTGTGATCTTATCGCCCTTCAGCGTCTTGACCGCCATTTCCTGAGAGAGCGAGTTGAGGTTGAACGGAAGCCTGACCTTGTTCACCTCATTAATGATCTCTGTGTCAGCTATCATGAAGCCGACCCTTAGTCCTGCAAGTCCTATCTTGCTCAATGTCCGAAGGATGATAAGGTTTTTGTATTTATTGAGCAGAGGAATAAAACTTTTTTTGTCTGAGAAATTCCCGTATGCCTCATCAACAATGACAAGCCCTTTTGACTGCCGGATGATCTTTAATATCCTGTCGGATGAAAACGCATTGCCTGTCGGATTATTAGGTGAGCTTAGAAAGATGAGTTTCGGATTTATCTTCTTGACCGCTTTGAGCATCTCTTTTGTATCGAGGTCGAATTTATCATCAAGAGGAATACCCGCGCTCTTTTCTCCCTGCGCCTGAGAGATGATACGGTACATAGAGAATGTCGGCGTCGGGAACAAGACCGGGCCTCCGAAGGTTGTGATAAGGCACTGGATAAGTTCGTCAGAGCCGTTTCCGTGAAGGATGTTCTCAGGATTTACCTTGAACTGTTTTGCGAGAATATCTCTTAACGCCTTTGCCTCAGGGTCAGGATACCTGTTAGTCTTTACAGAATTTAAAACCTTTACGCCGTAGGGGCTCTCATTTGCGTCAAGCTTGACCCGGCATGGGATATCTTCTGCCTGATAAGCGCGGAGTGAACGGATGTTAGGTTTTACGAGTTTTTTGATATCCATTCTAAGGTATTACTTTGTTAAGCGGATATTCTATAATCCCTTCTGCTCCGGCAGATTTGAGCTTCGGTATAAGGTCGCGGACGGTCTTCTCTTCGATCATGACCTCAAGCGCGACCCAGCCCTCATCTGAAAGCAGCGACAACGTGGGGGAGTGCATGGCAGAGAGCAGGCTCATGACCTTCTTGAGCGACTTCTCAGGAACATTCATCTTCAGCCCCACCTTCTCCTCAGCCGCAAGGGCGCCTTTGACAAGAAGCACGATATTCTCCATCTTCTGCCTCTTCCATTTATCCTTCCAGGAATTTTTATTGGCAATGAACCTTGTGCTTGATTCAAGTATCGTCTCAATTATTCTAAGGTTGTTGGCTTTGAGCGAAGTGCCGGTCTCAGTAAGTTCGACAATAGCATCGCAAAGATGAGGAGGCTTCACCTCTGTAGCTCCCCATGAGAAATCTATTTTAGCCTTGATGCCTTTGGACTTAAGATATTTTGTAGTGTAGCCCACAAGCTCGGTGGCTATGCGCTTGCCCTGCAGGTCTTGAACCTTCTTTATCTTTGAATCATTAGGCACCGCAATGACCCATTTGACAGGCCTCAGCCCGCCCTTTGCATAGTTAAGCTCGGCAACCTCTTTTACATCAGCGCCCTGCTCAAGCACCCAGTCCAGGCCTGTAAGCCCAGCATCAAGCACGCCGTCATCAACATACTTTGCCATCTCCTGCGCCCTGATAAGAAGCGCCTCTATCTCAACATCATCAAAAACAGGATAATAAGAACGCGCATCGATGGAGATATTGTACCCCGCCTTTTTGAAGAGCTTAAGTGTTGATTCCTGTAGGCTGCCCTTTGGAAGCCCGAGTTTCAGTACCTTTTTCATTGCGATTTTTCCCTATTTAATAATCCATGATTAAATTTATAAAGTGATTTTCGTATTATAATACAGGCAATACAGTAAATATTCAAACCCCGGCAATCAAAAATAAAGTTTTCTAATTTATCTATTATTAATAATACCTTGACATAAAAGTCACCTGTTAATTTATAATTAGACCTATGTTTTATAAATACCGTAAGACTTGTAAGTCAATTTGTCATTCCCGAGGTTTTAATCGGGAATCTATATATTATTTGATTCCCGCTCAACAGACTGCGAGAATGACAGAGAACAGTTAATTTCACAAAAAATATTTAAAGGAGGATTAAAATGAAAAGAACTTTTTTACTCATCTTTTTCGCGGCTATTTTGCTGATGCCCTTTTCAGTATTTGCTGAACCGGCTGCGACAATAGATGAACTGGTAGCGCCGTATGATTCATCCAAGTGCGTTGACTGTCATGAAGACATCCATAACAACTGGGCGAACTCATGGCACGGCAAATCAATTGTAGACCCGAGGGTATTAAGGACTTTCAGGACCTTTATCCTAAGCGGCCTTGATAAATCACAGGGCTCAAGGAAGGATCTGAAAGATGTTTGCCTTCCATGTCATGCTCCTATGATACAGAATGCGTCTGAAGCACTCACGGTTCAGATCTCCAATCTGATAGTAACTGCTGTTGATGATGTAGACGTCACCAAGAGGGCCGCAGCAGTAAAAGAGCTCTCAAAACTTAACGTCAACTGCCTCGGCTGTCACAACCAGAAAGGCACGCCTGACGGCAAACCTGCTGATAAGACCATTTACGCACCGGGCATCTCGACAGATACACCTCCACACAAGGAAGAGTTCGGGTACGAGACGGTAAAGACCGACTTTCTGAAGAAACCGGAGTTCTGCGCAACCTGCCACCACGGATGCGGAGATCTTCCTTCATCACAATGTCCCACTCTCTATTCAAGCTATAAGGAAAAGTACCTGCCTCACGGCGGGGACAAGACCTGCCAGCAGTGTCATATGAAGGGCGTGGATGAGCAGAGCCACAAGTTCCCCGGCATATATGAAAAAGATTTCGCAAGCGAGGGCATAGATATAAAGCTCACAACAACACCTACACAGATGGTGAATCACCTCGATAACAAGTTCGTGCCTACTGTTGTGGTCAACGTCCAGTTGACCAATCTATCAGGGCACGGCATGCCGCATGGGTGAATATACATGCCAAAGACGGCACTGGATGTGACCGTTAAAGACGAAAAAGGCAATGTAATATTTTCAAAGAATGAAGAGTTCGCCATCTATGACCTGCACCTGCCTCAGAATAAAGACGGCTATCTCGGCCTGAATGACTGGGACATTACAGCCATGACGCATTTTGACCTCGGGCTGGAGCCGCGTGAAACAGAATCATATACATTTGTTGTGCCTGTAAATGAGGGCATTAATTCAGTGACCGTTGATGCCTCCTACAGCTACATCTACGAAGATGTCACAGGCAAATCTGCTGTCCTTAAATCAGTGACAAACAAGGTGGATTTCGCAAAGTAACGAATAGTTTTCCCAAGAGGGTTCCGGATGCAGATCCGGGGCCCTCTTTTTTTTATCTTCTAACGCCGTTTGAAAAGTATCGCCAAAAGATGTAAAATCTTCATCAGATGTATTCATGTTTTTTATAAGGGGAAAATGAAAAAGATATATTTATTACTGATGATCATGGCTCTTTTTACCGCAGGCTGCGGCAAAGATGAGGTTAAACCTTCCTATGACTCGGAAATTACACTGAACGCGCTTGAAGCTGTAAACAAGATCAAAGAGGCTTACATGGCAAAAGATACTGCAACCATCGGGGCAAGCATGAACAAGGATATCTATGACGAGATATCAGGCAAACTCGCTTTTGAGAAAGCCGAACTCTCCTTCTCAACCCCGCGAATAGTCAGGATAAGCGACCCTGATGTAAAAGTACTCCTGAACTGGCAGTGTGAATGGACGGTCGGAGGCACTATGCTTCGAGACAGGGGCGTAAGCACGTTGATTTTTAAGATTGATACAATGAAGCTTGACCGCATTGAAGGTGCAAGCCCTTTTAATACGCCGGGGATAAAATAATAGAAGTTAAAAGCCGAAGTGGTGGAATTGGTAGACGCGCCAGATTCAGAGTCTGGTAAGGTCAAACTTGTGGGGGTTCGAGTCCCCCCTTCGGCACCATTAACTTACCGATTTAATTTTGTTCTTTTCGTCTTAACAGTGCCTACAGTAAGCGACCCTATAATCCTGCTATTAACAATCAGGTTCCTTTACATTTTTTAGTTATTGAGAATTTTTTATTATCCGGCCAGTCTGATCTATGCCAGTAATATTTATCCGGTTCTTCAAACACTAAATTCCATACTGCAGTATTTCCGCTATCATCTTTTCTTGTTTCACCGATAAGACTCATTGTTAAAGTATCACCATTTATATTTATGATCTTATATTTATCAACAAGATTATTCGCATCCGCTGAGTAAACAGGTTTTTGAAAGATAAAAGCAGCTTCAGATTTATCACTATTAAATACGATACTATGAGAATTGTTATTGCAATCACTGTCAGAATATTCTATCCGGCTCCATACCCCGCCTGCTAACGTAGTGAAGAGGTTATCACTTTTCATTCTTCTGGCTAATTCCATAAAATCATGATACTTAATCTGTACATCAGGGAAGTCTTCAGCTTTAATTCTACTCATGTAAACAATTCCTGGAGATCCCCAACTTTTATCAATGAAGGTTCCTGTAATTTTATTTAAGCTTTCATCAATCTTATATATAAATTCATTTCCATTATTCGTTGTCCAACCAATGGATGAGTCATTAATAATTCTTGCTTTTAAGTGCCAATATAAGTTCTGTGGAATAATGTCAGTTTCTCCTGATTGACCAAGGCCAAACCCTACTTGAGCACTAACTGAATCAATTCTTTCAACAACCAAAACTGTATCTAATCTACTGTTCCAAATCCCTTCCCAAGCACCTGAAAAAGCAGCTAATTTAGGTGATGTCTCAGGTGAAGGATTATAAATATCTATTTGGGGAGGTAATGGAACTGTAGTTGCACAACCAGATAAGAGAAAAAGTAATATACAAGTTATTGTTTTATTCATAAGTTAAGAATCAATATAAGTTAATAGGCAGGTTTTGTCAATCAGTAATATTAGAATGTCAAGCCAATTTAGAAATGTCCTATTCTTACCAAAATAGAAATGTCCGGTTTTATACTATTGCCTCCAAAAGAGGATTATTCGTCTTTGCAGCTATTTTTTTGCATGTCCTGTTCCATGGGTGATCCTGTGGTGGTGTG